>DATARJ010000022.1:0-5894 GCA_036264205.1 Methylocella sp. | reverse complement strand
CTTGCGCATCGGCAAGCGCGATTGCGAAGGCTTGCCCAAAGTGGCTTGGCTTCAGGCGATCGAACGGCGGCGCTTCAAAAGGCCCCGTCCACGGTTCGAGAAGTGGGTTGGTTTCGCGGGATGCTTCTTGGTCCATGGCGGAGTTGTCCTATTCTTGCGGCGGTGCCCTTTCAATATCCAATGGCGCTGGTCCTTAGCCACTTGCGCGGCCCTGACGCCCCCGGAAAACGCGCAAGCGTAGTTATCACTTTAGGGTTCGTGACCTGGCGGAAATAACCGGATCGAGAAACCCATTGCTACCGTCGGACGCCGAGTGATGCGGCTTGAGGCGGAGGACCGGCAGCACGCCCCACGCCTTTGTCGATTTGACGGCTTTCACTCCATAAGCGCACGTGGTCCTCGCGGTTTGCGCAAGACAATATCAGGACTCGGCTTTTAGCCAATCGTGCCTGGTGCCCGCTCCCTCGGAAATCGCGCGAGCGTCGCGATCACTTCGGCGTCGGTGACCTGGCGGAAATCGTCGTAGAAGAAACCGACCGCTTCCAGCCATGCGGGAGATTCAAGACAGACGATGCAGTCGGCTTCGTCCCGCAGCTCATCGAGCGTGTCCTTGGCCGCCACCGGCACCGCGAGTACGAGCTCTTTGGGGCCTCGCGCGCGCACCGCGCGCAGAGCCGTGCGCACTGTCGCGCCGGTCGCGATGCCGTCATCAATGACGATGACGGTGCGGCCCGCGACAGCTTCGTGCGCGCGAGCGCCAAGATAGCGCCGGCGGCGGCGTTCGATTTCGGCAAGTTCCGCGTCACGGACCGCATTGAATTCCATTTCCGTGACGCCGGAGTGTTGGATGATTTCGGCATTGCGCACGACTATCGGCGCGACGCCGTCGGCCACCGCGCCCATGGCCAGTTCGGGCTGCGCCGGAACGCCGATTTTCCGGACCAGGATCAGATCGAGCGGTGCCCCGAGCGCCGCCGCGACTTCGGCCGCGACGGGCACGCCTCCGCGCGGAAGCGCCAAAACAATGGGCTGGCGCTCTACGTATCCAGCGAGCGCGGCAGCCAGGCCGCGGCCCGCGGCCGACCGATTCTCGAAGGACATTGCGCCGCTCCCTCTCCTGCGATGTCCTCTCGCTGCAATCCCATTCGACATCCGCGGATTATTCACTTCAAAAATTCAACCGGCGACCCTGCGGGCGCGTTTTGCTAACGTCCGCAACCGCAAGGCGTTGAGCTTGATGAAGCCCGCGGCGTCGCGATGATCATAAACGATCGCGCCTTCCTCGAAGGTCACGAGATCCTGATCATAGAGCGAACAAGGGCTCGAACGGCCAACGACGAAGGCGGCGCCCTTGAAAAGCTTCAGGCGCACCCGGCCGGCGACGAATTCCTGGCTGCGATCGATCAGGGCTTGCAGCATTTCGCGTTCCGGCGAGAACCAGAAGCCATTGTAGATGAGCTCGGCATATTTCGGCATCAGCTCGTCCTTGAGATGGGCGGCGCCGCGATCGAGCGTGATCTGTTCGATGCCGCGATGGGCGAAATAAAGGATCGTGCCGCCGGGGGTTTCATACACGCCGCGCGATTTCATGCCGACGAAGCGGTTTTCGACGAGATCAAGGCGTCCAATGCCGTGGGCGCGGCCAAGCCCATTCAGATGCGCAAGCAAGGTCGCGGGCGACATTGGCTTTCCGTCAACAGCGACCGCGTCGCCGCGCTCGAAATCGATTTCGACATATTCAGGCTGGTTGGGTGCATCCTCCGGATTGAGGGTACGAGAATAAACATAACCCGGCACTTCTTGCGCGGGGTCTTCCAGCACCTTGCCTTCCGAAGACACATGAAGAAGATTGGCGTCCACCGAAAACGGCGCTTCGCCGCGCTTGTCCTTGGCGATCGCGATCTGGTTTCGCTCCGCGAAAGCGATTAGCGAGCTGCGCGACGTTAGCTCCCACTCCCGCCAGGGCGCGATGACCTTGATGTCGGGCTCCAGCGCATAATAGGCAAGCTCGAAGCGCACCTGGTCGTTGCCTTTGCCGGTCGCGCCATGCGCCACGGCGTCCGCGCCCATCAGCCTAGCAATCTCGATCTGCTTCTTCGCGATCAACGGCCTCGCGATCGAGGTGCCGAGGAGATAGAGCCCCTCATATCGCGCATTGGCGCGAAACATCGGGAAAACGTAGTCCCGGACGAATTCCTCGCGCAGATCCTCGATAAAAATATGCTCGGGCTTTATGCCGAGCAGAACCGCCTTTTGGCGTGCCGGTTCCAGTTCCTCGCCTTGCCCGAGATCGGCCGTAAAGGTCACGACCTCGCAGCCATAAGTGGTTTGCAGCCATTTGAGGATGATCGATGTGTCAAGGCCGCCCGAATAGGCGAGCACGACTCTTTTCACGTCCCTTATGTCGGCCGCCATGGAGAACTCGCCGGGGATGAAAGGCCCGAGCGACTATAGTGACGAAGCCGAGCCGTGCAAGTCCATCCGGGGAGCCGGTGAATTGCTCTTCACGCGCGCCGATTTTTTCGAACTTGCGCCAAACTGGCGGCCCCATCCACCAAACCGTCATGGTTAAGTGGCGCTTAAGAAATACGCTTCAGTCTTCCTTTCACATTAGCTCCGGAAGCGGTGGCCGGACGCTCGAAAGGATGACCCCGATGAATTCCAAAGATTTGGCGCGAGACATCGTATTGGCGGCAATCATTGGCGTTCTGCCATTGGCCGGCTTGTGCGCTTTGGCGGAGCCGGCGGCCGGCGCGGATTTCGGGCAGCCGTTCCCCGGTTTCGCGGCCCCCGCGCCCCTCGCGGACAGGGTTGAGTTCGCCTCCAACTGGTACGTGCGCGGCGATCTTGCCTATGCGCAAGAAACCTTTCCCAATATATCCCCATTTGCGTTTGGCTCCTCGCCATCCGTGCTCAACACTTACAGCGCAGGCATTGGCGCCGGATATAAGGTCAACAATTATTTCCGGACGGATCTCGTTCTCGATTACCGCTCGCAGATCCATGCGGTCGGCAACAGCGCAACGCCCTGCGAAGTCGTGTTGCCCAGCGTCATAACCGGTCTTCCAACGATCGTTCCGGAGACCTGCATCGGCAATTTCGAAAGCAAAATTCGCCGCTGGGACTTGCTGGCCAACGGCTATTTCGATCTCGGCACTTGGGATGGCTTCACCCCCTATATAGGCACCGGATTCGGTGTCACCTGGGCGCGGATCAATCAATCCGTCAATTTCACCCTCAATGGGTTGCCTTGCCAGGCAAGCTGCGCAATCGGGGGCAACATCTTTGCCGATTTTGATCGAAGACAATCGAGCACGAGTTGGCGATTCGCCTGGGCGGCGATGGCTGGACTCGCTATCGCTATGACTGACCACGCGCAACTTGACGTCGGCTATCGCTTTCTTGATCTTGGCCTTGTCACCGGCCTGTCACCCGTGACTGGGACACCCAAGACCCAAAGGGTCCGCGCTAACGAGGTGCGCGCCGGCGTGCGCTATATGATTGACTAGACCGCGATCGCCTCAAGCGAATCGCGCCTTGCATCTCATCCGGCAGCTTTAGCACGCTTGCGCCTTAACACGAGGGGTTCCAGGCGAACCGGTGTTCGCTTCGCCTGAAAACCAAGGAGACGCCCGCTTTTGGGCTGAGTTTTCAGCCCATGGCCTTCACGATGCTGTCGACCATTTTCTTAGCGTCGCCGAAAAGCATCGTTGTATTGGGCCTGAAAAATAATTCATTATCGACGCCGGCATAGCCAGGGCCCAGCCCGCGTTTGACGAAGAGCACGTTTTTGGCGTGCTCCACATCGAGGATCGGCATTCCATAGATCGGCGAGGATGAATCGGTTTTGGCGGCGGGGTTTGTTACGTCGTTGGCACCGATCACGAATGCGACATCGGCATCAGGAAACTCCGGATTGATGTCGGTGAGTTCGAAAACCTCGTCATAGGGCACATTGGCCTCGGCAAGCAGCACGTTCATGTGCCCCGGCATGCGCCCGGCGACAGGATGGATCGCATATTTGACATCGACGCCCTTACTTTTCAGGATGTTCGCCATCTCCGCCACCGCATGCTGTGCCTGGGCGACCGCCATCCCGTAGCCCGGCACAATAATCACTTTCTTCGCGGCAAGCAACATTTTGGCCGCATCCTCCGCCGAGCCTTGCTTCACCGGCCGGGGCTCCGATTCCGGCAGACCGGCAGGCACGGCGGTTTCGCCGCCGAAGCCGCCGAGAATGACCGCGATGAAAGAGCGGTTCATCCCCCTGCACATGATGTAGGAGAGAATCGCGCCGGACGAACCGACCAGGGCACCGGTGATGATCAAGGCCAGATTGGCGAGGGTGAACCCGACGGCGGCCGCGGCCCATCCCGAATAGGAATTGAGCATCGAAATCACCACCGGCATGTCCGCCCCGCCAATCGGTATGATTAACAGGACGCCGAGCGCGAAGGACACGAGCACAATCAGCCAGAATAGCTGATGGGTCTCGGTTGGAATGAAAGCAAGGATGAAGATCGCGAGCAAAATGCCGAGACCGATATTGATCGCGTGGCGCTTGGGGAGGAGGATGGGGTTGCCCGTCATGCGCCCGTCGAGCTTTAGGAACGCGATCACCGAG
Organism: Methylocella sp.; assembly: GCA_036264205.1. Taxonomy (GTDB): domain Bacteria; phylum Pseudomonadota; class Alphaproteobacteria; order Rhizobiales; family Beijerinckiaceae; genus Methylocapsa. The sequence goes on along the minus strand of DATARJ010000022.1, from coordinate 1,270 downwards.
CCGGTGAAAGTCATGGCGCCAATCGCGGCGCCGAGCGACATTTCAAACAGCGTCGTGCCATGGATGCCGCCAGGCACGCCGAGACCGAAACCTTGCGGCGCGTAAAGAGCGCTCGCCGGGACGAGCACGGCCGCCAGGCCGATGAGGGCGTGGAACAAGGCGACGAGCTGAGGCATCGCCGTCATCTGAATGGTGCGGGCCCGCCAAACACCGATGGAGCCGCCTATTGCTATGGCGAGCAAGACCCACAGAAACGAGGAGAACCCCCACGGCAGTTGATAGAGGAACGTTGTCGCCGCCGCTATCCCCATGCCGATCACGCCGAACCGGTTGCCTTGCCGGGCGGTCTCGGGCGAGGATAAGCCGCGCAACGCGAGGATGAAGAGGATCCCCGAGACGAGGTATAAAAGACCCGCGATATTTCCGCTCAACATCGCTTCAGCCCTTTTTCTTGAACATGGACAGCATCCGCTCGGTGACGAGGAAGCCGCCGAAAATATTGACCGAAGCGAGGGTCAGGGCGAGAAAACCAAACACTCTGGCGGCGCCTGAACCGGTGCCCGAGCTCGGATCGATGCCGGCCGATAGAAGGGCGCCAACCACGATGACCGAGGAAATCGCGTTGGTGACCGACATCAGCGGCGTATGCAGGGAAGGGGTCACCGCCCACACGACGTAATAGCCGACGATCACGGCAAGTGCGAAAATCGCTAGCCGGAAAATGAAAGGATCGATCGCCCCGCCGCTCGCTGCCGAGGCACCCGCGGCGATCTGCTCGGCATAGGCCTGCACGCTATCGGCGGCATGCCGCGCCGCCTGGGCGGCGGCCCGTATCTTGTCCAGCAATTGTGGATCGACTTCTGCCATCTCATGCCCTCCTGCTTGATTTTTTGTCGATTGAGAACTCAGTTGTTGATGCGGCCTCATCGCCCGCTCGGAAGCTTGGATGCACGAGGCCCCCATCCTTGGTGAGCAAGGTTGCCTTGACGAGTTCATCGTCCCACTTGATCACGAGCGACTTGGTTTCTTGGTCGATCAGGGTCTCGACGAAAGCAAGAAGGTTTTTCGCATAGAGCGCCGAGGCCGTGGCGGGCAGCCGTCCGGCGACATCCAAATGGCCGACGATCTTGACGCCATTTTTTGCAACGACGATCTCGCCGGGTTTCGCCAATTCGCAGTTTCCACCTCGTTCGACGGCAAGATCGACGACAACCGAACCGGGACGCATCGATTCGACCATGGGGGCCGTGACAAGGACCGGTGCCGGGCG
>DATARJ010000370.1:0-1502 GCA_036264205.1 Methylocella sp. | reverse complement strand
GACGATTTGATCGCCGGCGCGGTGCATGTGCAGCTGCGCGCCCCACATTTGGGCGTTGAAAACGGCGATGATTTTTCCCGGGAATACCGACTGGAAATGCGCCGCCGCCTCGACCACGTCGTAGGTGGTTTTGCCGAATGTTTGCCGGTCAAAGGCCACGAGGGGGTAGTCGATCTTGACCCAGCCATCCCGGTAGGTCTCGACCGCATCGCTGCCCTTGCGCTCGTACATCGACAAAAGCTCGGCGGGACTGACGTCCAGCAACATCCGGCCCAGCTGCTGCGCGCGCGTGATTTCATAGTCCGTCACCCAGGAGTGCTTGGGTTGCGGTCTTGCTTCGGGCGTCGCCGCGACAGGCGCCGGTCGCTGCAAGAGCGCGCTTGTCGTCACGAAGCCGCCGAGGCCCGACGCGAGCGCGATGACGGTGACGAGGGCGGTCTGGGTTTTGGACGATTTGCCAAGTGACACGGTCGTGGAAAAATATTCAAACGGTTGGCGCAGATTTTTTGCGGCGTGTGGCCAAAGATAGTGAGTGGATTTGCCAAGATAGCCGGCGACGGTCGGGTAAAGATATTCAACCCATTGGCGCCGACATTCCGCGGCGGTCGCCCGAAGATATCGCGACGATTTGCCAAGATTGCGCGCCACGATCGGCCAAAGATATTCGGTCGATCGGCGCAGATAACTTGCGGCGATTGCCCAGGACTCTCGCGATGAATTGCTGCAACAGCCTGCAACGATCGCCCGAAGCGACGTCGCGGCTCTTTTCCAACCCGTGGAGGCCCAAGACGCAGGCGAGGCCACGGAACAATCCCCCCAACGCAACAACTGTTACACTTACGGGCGCACTGTCGCATCTGCTTCGCGAGAGTCAATCACAATGGTGGCGCGGTACCATCATTTGGCCATCCGGATTGCGCAATTCGGCCATGACCTCACGCTGACATCCAGACACGCAATTCGGCGCTGAGACCGCGGATCGCGATCGAGGCCGGAAAAATCCGGGAGCTATCCCATGGTGAGGAGCCAGAGATGAGCGAGCGGGCGCGCGAGTTTTTGGAGCACTGGTTGTCGGACCATGTCGGGGCTGTTGCCGACGAGTACCGGATGCGGGAAACGGTGCGGCTGGTGGCGCTGTGCCGGGAAGATGCGATCCGCGCCGGCATCGCGCCGGACGAGTTACGAACCGCGGCGGGCGGCAATTTGATCCAATTCATGCTGGCCGCCTTGAGCGCGGCGGCAGCGCGGACCAGGCAAACCGCCGACTTGGATTGTGCGCCAATGCGGGATTGAGGCATTTGCGTCTAAACCAGAATAATGCCGCCCCATGCGCCGCCTCGGTGGACGGCTCCAAGCTCTTCTACGAGGATCGGAGCGAACGATCAGTACTGCCTGCGGGCGCGCGGCGCCGAAGGCCCCGCGGGGGGAACGTATTGCGTGTTGGCGTTGCAGAAGCCGCCCATGCCGGCAAGCGTGGCCATGCACTGTTGAAAGGTCGTGAA
>DATARJ010000290.1:0-4791 GCA_036264205.1 Methylocella sp. | reverse complement strand
CCAGTGCCCGAACGCAACCCGGCCGTCGATCAACCTAGCTTGCGGGTGTCTGGAACCTTGGCGGGGTCGGCGGCGGTTTGATGATCGATGGTGCGTATCGGCGGATCGCGGGGGGGCTCCACCTCGGGCGTTTGGTCGTCTTCCGCCAAGCCTTTCTTGAACGATTTGATGCCCTTGGCGACATCCCCCATGATGTCGGAAATCTTGCCCTTGCCGCCAAATACGAGCAACACGACGGTGCCGACAATGAGCCAATGCCAGATCGATAGACCGCCCATGACGCAAATCTCCCTATCCAATGCGAGACAAGCCGAACGCCGCCCGATAAGGCAAAAACCTAGGACTTCCTAACGACAAAAACAAGAAGGCCCAGCGCCGCTCTCGCCGGCAACTGAATGCGCACGAGGTCAAGCCCAAGATTTCTGGCCGAGATTCGTGACGAAGATACGCCGCAGCGAAGCGCGGCCGACGGTCAAGGTCCGCAATCTTCGGGCGCGGGCAAAGCTCCTTCCGTGCGCGCAAGATCTTCGCGCCAGGCTGGTTCTTCCGGGCCGGCGGCGGGAGCGCCAGCGACAAAATCGGCGCCGATGTCGTCATCGATTGGATCTTCGTCCTCGGCAAGTCCTATGTCGTCGCAAGGCTCCGGGATGCCAAAACCCTGCGGCAGGCGGCCGTCGAATAGGCCCGCGCCCCGCAGTTCCTCAAGACCAGGGAGGTCACCTATCGCCTCGAGGCCGAAGTGAATGAGAAAAGCTTCCGTCGTCCCATAAGTGATCGGGCGGCCGGGCGCGCGCCTGCGGCCGCGCAAACGGACCCAGCCTGTTTCGAGCAGAAGGTCGAGCGTTCCCTTGGAGATGGCCACGCCGCGAATATCCTCGATTTCGGCGCGCGTCACGGGTTGATGATAGGCAACGATCGCCAGCGTTTCAAGCGCTGCCCGCGAGAGACGTTTGACTTCGCCTTCCCCCGTGGCGAGCAGCCAGGCGAGATCGGCCGCCGTCCGAAACATCCACTTCCCGCCGGCCTGCACCAGATTGACGCCGCGTGAGGCGTAGTCGGCCTTCAGTGCGTGGAGAACCGCGCCGGCGGCGGTGCCGCGCGGCATGCGCTTCTCGATGTGCCTCTCGGCGAGCGGTTCCGCCGCCGCGAAAAGCAGCGCCTCGGCGATCCGCATGGCCTCGGCCAAACCGTCGTCGCGCGACGGCCGTTGGCTTGGATCAATATGGGCAAAGAGTTGCGCCAGTTCCGCCAAAACCAATCCTCCTCATCCGCCCCGCAACAGCCACTCAACCTCGAACCATATGCGGAAAAACCTCGGCCCGCGATTTGCGCTTGATCCAAAGCGGCGCGAAGGGCGCGTCCTGACGGATCGAGATCATGCCCTCCCGCGCCATTTCAAGCGAAGAGGAAAGCGTCGAAGCCCAGACCGTGCGGCGCATTTCCGGCGTCGTGCAAAAAGCCATGAGGTAAGTGTCGAGCAGCGTCCAATCTAGGGCGCCCCCGGCAAACTTTTCAATCTCATCCCGCGCGCGTGCGAGCGACCAGACAAATCGCTGCTTCACGGTCACCCGGCTGAGTGCCCGTTTCTGACGCCGCTGGGCATAGGCGGTCAGCAGTTCGTAAAGGCTCGCGCGCCATTGCGGCGCGCCACCGGCGAGGGCCGGCTCGGGCAGGCCTCGCATAAACATATCGCGGCCGAGACGCGGCCGGTTGACAAGCGCTTCGGCGGCGGCGCGGATCGCATCGAGGCGGCGAAGCCGGAGCTGCAATGCTTCGGCGAATTCTGCGCCTTCCGGTTCCTCGCCCTTTGCCGCTTGCGGGAGCAAAAGACGCGACTTCAAGTAGGCGAGCCAAGCCGCCGTGACAAGATAGTCCGCCGCGAGTTCGAGACGCAGGCGACGCGCCGCCGCGATAAATTCGAGATATTGCTCGACAAGCGCCAGCACGGAGATCTTGCTCAAGTCCACTTTTTGTCGGCGCGCGAGGTCGAGCAAAAGATCGAGCGGGCCCTCAAAACCCTCGACATCGACCACGAAGGAGCCTTCCTCCCTGGCCTCCGCGGGATTTTGAGCAAAAGACAAATCCAACGAATCGCGCTCCCTTTCCGGGGCTTGCCACGCCGGTTATCGAACTTTGCCGCGCGCCAACCGTTGCGGCAAGTCCCGCCGCGGATTCGCTGCGGGCGTCCACAGGATAGCGCTCCGGGCATCCAGGTTCACGCTCGAATTACCGCACCCGCGCGGCCAAGCTGAAGTACCCGCCGGGGTGGCGCCTCAGTTCTTGGCGACGAAGCAATGGCCCCCGCCGCTTTGTACTTTTTGGCACAAAGCAATGGCTTCGTCCCGCGACGCGAAACCAGGGACCCGGACACGATAAACCGGTTTGCCGCCGACCGCTGCCTTGTGGATCGAGGTGTGGAATCCGGCCAATTCTGCGGCAAACTTTTGCGTGAGCCGGACCTCTGTTTCGCGCGCCTCCTGCTCCGTCCCTGGGGCCGCGAGCTGTACCGAGAAACTCCCCGGCATCACCTGTTCCGCCCCGGCAGCTGGCGTCTGACCCCGCGCGTCGGCGAGCTCTACCCGCTTGGCTTTGGCGACAACGGAGGTTCGCGACGGTTGCGGATTGCCGTTCGCATCGGCAGCGGCCGATCTAGGCGTCGTCGCCACGCGCGCCGCCGATTTTGGCGTGGCGGCCCTGGCCAGGGACGCCGCTGTGGGGCGCGCGGCGGGAACGGGCACGGTTGACGCCGTAACCTGTGGCGGCGCGTCGTTTGGCATCACCGTGCCATCCGGCCGAACCGAAACGGTCTTAACTTTTTTTGGTTCGATAAGGTCTGCGATGCTGAGCGGTTCGGTGGATTGCGGCTGAGCCTGTGCCGGCGGGGCCGGTACAGGAACGCTCGCGGCCCCGGCGGTAAGACCGGCAATAGTGCGCGGCGGGTTGGCCTGCGCCTCCGGCACGTTCGCTTGGGCGGACAAATCGGTGGGCTGTTCTACATTATTAACCACGGCGACTGGCGGCTGTTGCGGCGACCCGCCCAGCATAGAGGCGTCTTGGTTGGGAATTTCCGTACCCGTTGCCGTTTCGGGGTGTATCTTCGCCGGCCCATCGGTAGCCCTGATCGTTGCGATCTCGTCTTGAGGGGAAACCGCGCCCTTGAAGCCAAAACTGGCGCCGATGCCGACGATTCCAGCGACGATCACCGCGGCCATGACATAGAGCGGGCGCCGCGACCTGATTTCCTCAAAGGGAGGACCGGCCTCCCGGGAACCGTTCGCAGTGTCCTCGTAGCGCCAGGACTCCGCGCCTTCTGCCTCCTCGCGACCGTCCAGTTCCTCGGATAGAGAGAGGTTCTCCCCCCTTTCATGCCGGGCAAGGCCAAGCAGCCCCGCCTCGATTGCGGCGAAATCGCCGCCGATAAGCGGCTCGCGGGCGGCTGGCTCCTCACCTCCGCCGTGATCCGGCCCGCCCCGCAAAGTTCCGGCGGGACGCCGGCTTAGCGGTTCAAACATCGTCTGATAGGGATCCTCCTGCTCGCCGACGAACCGCGCGAGTTCGGCAAGTGGATCGTCGTCCCCTTGGTTTGCGGCGAGCGGCTTGCGCAGACGCCTTTCGAACTCCTCCAGGTCGATCATCGGCCGTCGTTTTACAATTGGCTCGCTCATCTTACTCACCCTCCTGTCGCGACTTCGTGGCGGACGAACCCGCCAGTCCACGTCAATTGCAATCGCGCATTCCACGCCGGGCAGTGTTTACGCAATTCCACGTGCATGATCTGGCCGGTTCGAACCGGGTCATGCACTGAACTCCTTAACGTCTTAACATAACGCGATCACGATCGGTTTTCACGCGATCCGTGTCGCGCAACTGGTTTTCGCTTTCGCCACTTGCACTGGTGCGGCTTGCTTGGGGTCTCTTCATCTCTCACGTTCAAGCACTATCGCCGCCTCGGCCGACGCACCGCGAGTGGAACCATTACCCGGCGGCGTGAAGGCAGGAGGCATTATCGCATCTCCTCGGGAGCGTTCACCCCCAAAATTCCAAGACCGGACGCAAGAACTATCGCCAGCGCCGTTATTAAAGCTAGCCTGGCGACCGTTAAATCTCTCCGCTTTTCATTAAGAAATCGTAATTGTGGCCGATCTTTGCCGCGAGTCCAATGGGCGTGCAGGCTCGACGCGAGATCGTGCAAATAAAACGCGATCCTGTGCGGTTCGTCGCTGAGAGCCGCCGCTTCGACAGCCCGCGGGAACTGCGCGATGAGCTTGATCAGCGCCATTTCCCCTTCCTCTTGGAGGAGGCTGAGGTCCGCCGCAGCCAGCGCCGGGCTTGAGATATCAATTCCAGGAATCATCGTAAGCCCTTGACGTAATACGGATTTTGACCTTGCGTGGGCATATTGGACATAAAATACCGGATTATCCTTCGATTGTTCAATCACTTTGCTCAAGTCGAACTCCAAAGGGGCATCGTTCTTGCGAAAAAGCATCATGAAACGAACCGCGTCCACGCCCACTTCATCAACGACGTCACGCAACGTTACGAATTCCCCGGATCGTTTCGACATTTTCACGGGCTCGCCCTTGCGCATCAATTGCACCAATTGACAGAGCTTGACATCGAGTCTGGTCCGGCCCTCGGAGAGAGCCTCGACGGCGCCGCGCATCCGCTTCATGTAACCGCCATGATCGGCGCCCCAAACGTCGATCAAAAGCGCATAGCCGCGGTCGATCTTGCTTTTGTGATAGGCGATATCGGAGGCAAAATAGGTGTAGGTTCCGTCCGCCTTCC
>DATARJ010000283.1:0-2207 GCA_036264205.1 Methylocella sp. | reverse complement strand
GGCCTGTCGCTTGGGCCGATGACCATCGGGGGACTGGCGGCGGGCTTAATCGTCGCGGCCGGCTCCGGTGTCGTTGCCCGCGCGACGATTTTGCGTGAGGATGCTTCGCTCGCGGCGTTCTATCTGATCTCGCTCGCGCTCGGTGTGACCATCGTCTCCTTGCGCGGCTCGAACATCGATCTTCTGCATGTGCTCTTCGGCAGCGTGCTGGCGCTTGACGACGCGACCCTAATCCTGCTCGCATCAATCGCTAGCCTGACGCTGGCCGGGCTGGCAATTCTCTACCGGCCTCTTGTGCTGGAAACAGTCGATTCGGGGTTTCTCGCCTCGGTGAGCAAAAGCGGAGGCTTGGTGCAAATTGCGTTTTTGGCGCTTGTCGTTTTGAACCTTGTCGGTGCATTTCAGGCGATTGGCACGCTTCTCGCCGTCGGCGTGATGATGCTGCCCGCGGCCTCGGCAAGGCTGATCACTGCCGATATGACCGCTATGATCGGCATAGCTGCTGCGCAGGGAATGCTCGCCGGATACGCCGGGCTCGTCATTTCGTTTCACGCAGGCCTGCCCTCCGGACCCCTCATTATTTTGGTCGCGGGCAGTCTCTATCTCCTGGCCCTTATGTTCGGCCCGGCCGGCGGCCTTCTGCGCCGCGTGAAACCCGCGCGGCATTTGGAAGGCTGATCCCCTCAGCGCATGGAGACACCAATGGCGCGTGTAGGTTATGTTATAACTTCTATTTTGGTTTCCCTCGCCATGACCGTCGCGGGCCCCGTCCGCGCGCAAACTCCGGCCAAACTGCCGGTTGTTGCGACCTTCTCGATTCTCGCCGATTTCGCCCGCAACGTCGGCGGCGAGCGGATCGACGCCGCCGCGCTAGTCGGTCCCGATGGCGACACCCATGTCTATCAGCCAAAACCGGCCGACGCGGAAAAACTCGGCGCGGCGCGGCTCATTTTGGTGAACGGCCTTGGCTTGGAGGGCTGGATTGATCGGCTCATAAAGGCTTCGGGCGCGAAGGCACCTGTCGTCGTCGCGACGAAAGGAATCAAGCCGCAGCAAATGCGCGAGGAGGGGCGCATCGAATTAGACCCCCATGCGTGGCAATCGATCGCAGATGCCAAAATTTATGTCGCCAATATCCGCGACGGACTGATCGCCGCCGACCCGGCAGGAGAAGCCGCCTATCGCGCCAATACCGAAAAATATCTCGGCAGGCTCGACACGCTGGAAGCCGAGGTCAAGCGGGAAATTGCCAAAATTCCGCCCGGAAGGCGGCAAATCATCACAACGCACGATGCCTTCGGCTATTTCGGCACGGCCTATGGATTCCGCTTTATCGCACCGGAGGGCGTTTCGACAGAGACCGAGGCAAGCGCCCGCGATGTCGCCAAAATCATTCGCCAGATTAAGGCCCAAAAAATCCCGGCGGTGTTTCTCGAAAATGTCACCGACCCAAGGCTCGCGCGAAGCATCGCCGCTGAATCCGGAGCGACGGTGGGCGGTACCCTTTATTCCGATGCGCTTTCGCCACCAGATGGGCCCGCTTCGACTTACATCGACATGATGCGCAATAATGTTAGGGAACTCTCCGCCGCGCTGGCGAACTAGCGGGCGGCCTTGACGCGCACTTGCATCTCTAAGACAAGCTTGCCGACAAAACCTTCGGTTTACTGCATCTGCCGCGCTTTCCAGACAGGCGGCGCGCCGAGACCGGACGACCTGCTGCTGGAGTTTCGCATGGCCGAAAGAATTCCCGTCACCGTGCTTACCGGCTATCTCGGCGCCGGCAAGACGACGCTTTTGAACCGCATTCTTTCCGAGGACCACGGCCGGAAATTCGCTGTCATCGTCAACGAATTTGGCGAAATCGGCATCGACAACGATCTCGTCGTCGGCGCCGACGAGGAAGTGTTCGAAATGAACAACGGCTGCATCTGCTGCACGGTCCGCGGCGATCTCATCCGTATCGTCGAGGGCCTGCTGAAACGAAAGGGCAAGTTCGACGCGATCCTCATCGAGACGACGGGTCTTGCCGATCCTGCTCCCGTGGCGCAGACCTTCTTTGTCGATGCCGACGTGCGCGATGCAGCGAGGCTCGACGCGGTCGTCACCGTCGCCGACGCCCAATGGCTCACTGAGCGGCTCAAGGACGCGCCCGAGGCCAAGAACCAGATTGCGTTCGCCGACGTGATTATCCTCAACAAGACCGA
>DATARJ010000275.1:0-8421 GCA_036264205.1 Methylocella sp. | reverse complement strand
TGCCAATCGAGAAGCACATAGAAGGCGACGACAGGCGTTACGACAAGCAGCGAAATCAGGCCGATCAACGCCTCTCCGCGCCTTAAAAGCGAATTCAGAAAAGACGCCGTCCATTGCGCGGCCTGGGCGACGAGATCCTTTGTGGCGCTTGCGAACTCTGCGCCGGCATTACCGCCGAGGCCGAGCTTATCCATCAGACTGCCCCCGTAGTCGCGCCCGAGGCGCGCGGTCTCGGCCGAAATCAGTTCCTCCAGCTTGACGGCATAGCCCGGCAATGCCTCCGTGAAGCTTACAAGTTGGCGCCAAACAATGGGCATGATCAAAATTGAAATGGAGATTAGGACAAGCACGAAGCAAGCCATGATGAGGAGCGTCGCGCCGAGCCGGTTGAAACCCAACCGCTCCAGCCGATCGACGACGGGATTCAAAAGATAGCCAAGCGCGAAGGCGGCAGCGAAAGGCAGAAGCACGCCGCTGAAAAGCCACAGCAAGAGAACGAGGAGTAAAAATGCGCCGATCCAAAACCCGATCTGCCATTCGATCCGCATAACCGCCGCCGCCTGTCGCCAACTCTTGCCAACGGCTTTCCCATACCACGGGTCGCTTTGAGCGATCCACGGTATCGTATCCCCAAGCATTACAAAGATTCGGCCGTCGATCGGTGGAGCTGGGCATCGTGGTGGTGAAGGAACGGCATTTCGTTCGCGGCGCCTGGCGAAAAAGTTTGGAGACACTGGCGCGGGCACGTCAAAGATTCATGTATCTGATCCACTGGCCGAAATAGGCCGCCATCGAGGCGAAGGTCAAAGCCGCTACGGAATAAAGCGAAACATCGAACCACGCGCCGGCCGGAAAATCGAAAGCCTTGACGCCGAGAACCATCGCGGCGAAGCTAATTTGCGCGGCGGTATTGAGCTTCGAGATCGTCAGCGGCTTGACCTTTATCGGCTTGCGCAAGATGAGCGAAATCATGAAGGCGCCGATAATCATGATATCGCGCGCGACGACGAGGATGGCGATCGTCGCGGGAAGCACTTCGACGATGGCGAGCGAGACATAGATCGAGACGATCAGCGCCTTGTCGGCCAGGGGATCCAGATAGGCGCCGAGCTCGCTGCGAAGATCGAAGGTATTGGCAAGCCATCCATCGACCGCGTCGGATAGGCTCGCCACGATGAAGACGATGCAGGCCTCCTTCCAGCGCTGCGTCGCGATCATCGCGACGACCGCAGGTGCGAGCACGAGGCGGCCGAGCGTGATCAGGTTGGGCAGACTGCGGTAATAAGAAAGCATCGCTTCGTTTCGAAAAATTGCATCCGCGGCTTGGATGGTTTGCCGCGACTGGACCTCCCGTCCCGCCAGTCCAGTCCGCCTGAGTCTCGAGGAACCAGAGTTCCTTAAAGCCCCGGCGTCCGTGGAGAGGCCTTGCCGAATTCAGCGGGATTGCCAAGGGGCCATGGGGAGTATCCGTCCAAGCATCTAACATGGCTTCCAGCCGATCCCAATAGCGCGGGTTTGGCCCGTCGTGCGTCGGCGGCGATATATTCAGAAGCGATGCTAGGGCGACGCTGTTGCATTCGCTGGTTGGCAAGCGCCACGGATTAGAGCAAATTCCGGCAATACGCGTCTGGAATCGAAAATTTGTTGATTCGGTTGCCTTGCGCTCTTTTCGTTGCAGGAAAGAACCCGCGCGCTGCGGGCTTGGCACGGGATCGGTATGAAAAATAAAGCGGGCCTCACCTATGCCGGTGTCGGCGTCGATATCGATGCCGGCAAAACCTTTGTCGAAAGGATCAAGCCGCTCGCGCGCGCCACAAGGCGGCCCGGCGCGGATGCCGAAATCGGCGGCTTCGGCGGAATTTTTGACCTCAAGGCGGCGGGTTTTAGCGATCCGATTCTCGTCGCAGCCAATGACGGGGTCGGCACCAAGGTCAAGGTTGCCATTGACGTGGGCATGCATGGCACGATCGGGATCGATCTTGTCGCGATGTGTGTCAACGACCTCGTCGTGCAGGGTGCCGAGCCACTTTTTTTTCTCGATTATTACGCGACCGGGAAGCTCGATCCCGCGGCTGCAGCGGACGTCGTCAAGGGCATCGCGCAAGGCTGTATCGAGGCGGGCGTGGCGCTGATCGGGGGTGAAACCGCCGAGATGCCCGGGCTTTACGCCGGCGCCGATTACGACCTCGCGGGCTTCGCGGTCGGCGCGGTCGAACGTGGCAAACTCTTGCCGCAAGCGGACGTCAAGGCGGGCGATCACGTCCTTGGTCTGCGCTCCTCGGGCCTTCATTCCAACGGATTTTCGTTGGTGCGCAAAATTGTTGCGCAGGCTTCGCTTGCCTGGACGGACCCCGCGCCTTTTGCGCCGGGGAAAACCCTTGGCGAAGCCCTGCTCGCTCCCACCCGCATCTATGTGAAGCCGATTCTGCACGTATTGGCCGAGACGGATGGCGTGAGAGCCTTCGCCCATATCACCGGCGGCGGCTTTCCGGATAATCTGCCACGCGCGCTGCCAAAAAATCTCGGGGTCGAAATCGATCTCTCGGCGATCCCGGTTCCCGGGGTCTTCGCCTGGCTTGCGGCAAACGGCGGCGTCGCCGAACCGGAGATGCTGCGGACGTTCAATTGCGGCATCGGAATCGTGGTCGTTGTCGATTCGGGCAGGGCCGCCGAGGTGTTGCGCGCGTTTGCTTCGGCCGGGGAAGACGCGGCCGCGATCGGCCGTGTCGTGGCGATCGAGGCGGGCGAGCGGGTCGTCTATTCCGGGCGGCTCGCGTTGTGACGTTCCGGCGCAAACGCACGGCGATCCTTATTTCCGGCCGCGGCTCCAACATGCGGGCCTTGATCGAGCGCGCGCGAGATCCAGCTTACCCTGCCGAAATCGTGCTTGTCTTGTCGAACCGGCCGGACGCGGCCGGATTGGCCTTCGCCAAGGAAAACAACATCGCCTGCGCCGTAGTCGATCACAAGATTTACGCCGGGCGCGAGGAGTTCGAGCGTTCGGTGCAGGTCCTGCTCGAATTGCATCGAATCGAGCTGATCTGCCTCGCCGGTTTCATGCGGATGCTGACGCCCTGGTTCACCGGGCAATGGCAGGGACGGCTTTTGAACATTCACCCGGCGCTTCTACCCGCCTATCGCGGCCTCGACACACATGCGCGCGCCTTGGCCGGCGGCGCAAAAATCCATGGCTGCACCGTGCATTTCGTGGTGGCCGCGATGGACGAAGGACCGATTATCGCGCAGGCGGCAATCGCGGTGCGCGATTCGGATACGCCTGAGTCGCTCGCCGCCCGCGTGCTTGCGCAGGAACATGTCATCTATCCGGCCGCGCTCGCCTGCGTCGCCGAAGGCCGCCTGCGAGTGCAAGGCAATCGGGTCTTCTTGGGCGATCCCGCGACCCTTCCAGTGCCCTTGCTGGTTCCTTTCGACGGGTAGGAAGTCACGTGCCCACCCGCGCCCGGGTTCCATCCGGCGGTCTTTGCATTGCCCGTGTCAACCGGGCTGGTTCGCGCGGTAGAGTCTCAGTTTGACTTCCTGCAATAAGTGGCTTTGCGAAGTTCGGAGGCCACCTTTGCAATCCGCGACAGGCCTCGCAATGGACAGTGAGCAATTAGGACGATGTCGATCGCTAATGCACCACAACCTATGAGCAGCGTGATTTTTCGTCGCCAAGATCGACGATGCGCGGATCAAATGGAATGTCGCGGCAAGAATGTCGCCGATGGGCCGAATACCGAAATCGAAACTAAGACACTACCAGTCACACCGCGGTTCGGCGTTCACCCGACAATCTCATTGCCGGAAAACCATTGCGCGATCTCGGCCAGCGCGGTCTCCGGACTATCCGACCCATGCGCCGAATTCTCACCGAGCGAGAGTGCGAATACCTTGCGGATCGTGCCGGGCGCCGCCTTCACGGGGTCCGTCGCGCCAAGCACGTCGCGGTATTTTGCGATCGCGTCCTCGCCTTCGAGGACTTGCACGACCACCGGCCCCGCGGTCATCGTCGTGACAAGTTCACCAAAAAAAGGACTGGCGTTATGGATCGCGTAAAAAGTTTGCGCTTGCTCGCAGGTCATCCGGACGCGTTTTTGCGCGACGATGCGCAGCCCGGCGTTTTCAATCAGGGCGTTGATCGCCCCGGTCAGATTTCGCCGCGTCGCATCGGGCTTCAATATGGAAAAAGTGCGTTCGAGCGGCATGATGTCCTTGGACAAAAAGAGTCAAATTTGACCGCCGCGTCATAGCGGATGGGCGGCGCGTGCCAGGCCGCCGTTTACCGGAACGCAAGGCCGGCAAAATATTACAACTTGATCCGATGCCACCGCCACCAAAACCGAGCGGGACCGATGCGTGCTGCCTCACACAACAACCAAGAGGCTACGCTCACAAGACGAATTCAATTTAGCGACGCATCCCACCAAAGTGATTGCGGCTTGTCTTGCCCGGCTTAACCCTGCCCGGAGTTAAGGAACTTGCCCACATAGGGCGAGTTTGGCCGCCCTTCACGGCTATAGTGCCCGCTCGGCCCGTGACCCAGGAACTCCGAGAACCAGGCTTCGTGTTCGATCTCCTCATGCAGAATGGCCAGCGCGAGGTCATAGGTCCGATGATCCTTGCCAGCAGTCATATCGCAGACCCGGGTATAGCCGCGGACAGCGCATTGTTCCGCCTTCAGCAACACTTCTAGCATGGCGTTTATGTCTCTTGGGTTAGCCGGGAGTTTTGCGGGCGGACATGCGGAAATATTGTGAAATTCCACCATATCCGCGGGGAGTTTGCCGCCCAGCTCATAAATCCGCGGCACCAGAGCTTCGAAATGATTGCGATCTTCAATACGGGCGTCTTCCGCGATTTGCTTCAAACCTTCGCCTTCGAGGCCGATCAGGTTTACGCGCAGGATCGTGTAATAATAAAACGTGGTAAGCTCCGCGGATGCATTACGGACAAGCAGGTCCAAAAGCGTTTCCACATTGATGCCGGATTTTTCGACAAGCTCTCTTCCTACGGTCTTTTTCTCGGGCATTTGCGTTTCCTCTCGCGCTTAAGATTCAAACGACGGCAAGCACCGCTTTCTGATGCCTGTAATTGGCCCATTTTAACCGCCATTTCCCGGGTGGTCCAGCCTACGGACCGCAGCCGGACAATTGCAAGGAGTTCGGAGCATGTCCTTTCCAAAAAGTTGGTCGCCTTGTTCGCTTCCGATCTGGTGTTGGATTTGGGCCGGTAGGCGGGCAAACAAGGCCGCGAGGGATTAACCTTTTGGTCAGGCTTTCCCGTCAGGATCGAGCGATTGGAGGTTGCGTACCATGAAGCCGAATGTCCGAATATCGTGCAGGCAAAGCCTTGCCGTTAGTCTCGCCGCGCTTTTTGTTTTCTCAGGCCTCGTCACGACACCGGCAACGGCAGGCGGCGGCGACGTGGCCGCGGGCGTGCTCGGGGGCCTCGCCGTTGGCGCCCTCGTCGGCAGCGCGGCGGCCCAGCCACGCTACTACGCCCCCTATTACGCGCCGGCGCCGGTCTACGTGCCGGGTCCGAGCTGCTGGCTTGAACATGAGCGCGTGTGGGACGGTTACGGATACGTCATTCAACGCGTTCGCGTCTGCGAGTAGGACGACGCCGCGATTTTCCGAACACCGTTCGCCAGACGGACAAACACGACAATTTCTCCGCGGCGGCCTTGCGATCCTCGTCCTCTGCTATTGTCCTCGCGGCTTTCGCGGCGGAGGGGACGTGATCTTGATCGACGCTTGGCTATCGCTCCCGCTTCCGGCGTTGATTTTGATTTTGGCGGCCTTTTACGGCGTCTCCGCCTTGATGTTGATCCGCCTTTCGTTCGGCGCTTTGGCGGGACCGTGGGTGCGAAGTTTTCGCGGCGTCGTGGCGCCCTTCTTCGGCGGGATCGTCATCATATTCAGCATTCTCGTCGGCTTTCTCGCGAGCGACGTCTGGGATCGCAACCGGCGTGCGGCGGCAACGGTGCGCGGAGAAGCTGCCAATCTTATCTCCCTCCATGCCCTGGCCGCCGCCCTGGGTACGCCGCACCTTGCGATCGACCGCGCCATCCGGGCCTATGCCGCCGCCGTTATTGACAAAGAATGGCCGCGGATGGAGAACGGCGAAGCCGCCCAGGAAGCCGAAGCAGCACAAGACGCGCTGTTGGAAACCGTCGCGCAATCCGATTTTGCGGCCGTTGGCAACACGGCCCTCGACCGCCTATTGCTCGACACCGCCTTGAGGGTTAGAGACGCTCGCAGCGATCGGCTGGCGTTCAGCTCGGATTTTTCGGAAAACTTTAAATGGGCGTGCGTTCTTTTGATGGCCGTGATGGCGCAGATCAGTCTTGCGGCGGTGCATCTCGACGAGGCGCGCGCCCAGATCACGGCCATGGTCATTTTCACCGCTAGCATCGTCCTCGTGATCGGATCGATCGCGGCCCACGAAGGGCCGTTCCAACTGCCGCTCGGCATCTCCCCAGCCCCGATCGCCAAGCTTCTCGACATCGTGCCGGACAGTTAAAGTCTCGCAGGTTTGTTGAATTACTCGGCCGGCGTTCCGGAATGAGCTCATCCCGTGGGATCGGCTTGCGCCGATACGGATGGCCCGATATACCGCTTTCCGCCAACCCTTAGCATGCCGTTGCAAGGAGCCGATCGATTTTATGTTCGGGCATGTTCATTGGTTTTGCGCGCTTTCGGCTTGAACGGGAAGCGCTCGAGGGGCGCGTAGCTCAGCGGGAGAGCACTACGTTGACATCGTAGGGGTCACAGGTTCGATCCCTGTCGCGCCCACCATTACGAGACCGTCAACCGGTGGATGCCGGTTCAACTGTTATCGTGCCGCCGCAAATTTAATTTCAGGCCATCACTCGCGACAACATTATGACCAACGACGCCGAAGCGTGGGTCGCGGATATCCCCTGAACCGGCAGCACCTTCAGGATGGCCGCCGCGATGCGAGCATATCGAGCACCGGACAGTCGGGCGTCCCCGCGAAACATCGCTCCAGGGCGCCGGTGAGAATAGCTTCCAGCTTGCGAAGATCGGCGATCTTGGCGCGGACCTCGCCCAGATGGACGGCCGTCAGGGTTTGAACCTCGGCGCAAGATGCCCGGCCCGGTTCGGAGAGAGCGAGCAGCTCCTTGATCTCGCCAATGGAAAAACCGATCTCGCGCGCGCGGCGGATAAAGGACAGCCGCTCGACATGCTCCGGCCCAAAACTCCGGTAATTGCTTGCGGTTCGGGAAGGTTTCGGCATCAGGCCGATGCGCTCATAATAGCGCACCGTCTCCAGATGGACCCCCGAAGCCTTGGCGAGCGTTCCGATGGTCAGCGGTCGCATGTTTGTGATCCTTGCCCCTTGACCCCGTAGTAACTACAGACCTTATATCACTATCCTAGAAAGCGAGAAAGCGATGATGAACGTGCAACACAATGAGCCGGCGATAGGGATGGCTCCATCGCATCAGGCGGCGGATGGGGCTCCCGGCGACGCCGCGATGCGGCTCACCGCAATCGGCGGCATTTTGGGGGCGATCGCGGCGTCATCGTGCTGTATCGCGCCCTTGGTGCTCTTCAGCCTCGGCATCAGCGGGGCGTGGATCGGCAACCTCACGGCGCTTGCTCCCTATCAGCCCTATTTCATCGCGGCGACGCTTGCCTGCCTTGGCTACGGCTATTGGCTGGTTTACCGCCGCAAAAAAATTGCCTGCGCGGAAGGTGTCTGTGCCCGGCCGCTGCCGAACCATATCGTCAAGGCGGGTCTCGTCCTTGCGACGATCCTCGTCGCCGGTGCGATCGCCTTCGATCTTCTTGCACCGCTCCTGCTGAACTCCTGAGAGGAATCTCCATGATCAAATTGCGTTTCATCGCCGCCTTCGGATTTGCCCTCATCGCTTTGTCGTCCGCTTTCGCCGCCGAGAAGACAGTCACGCTCGCGGTTCAGCATATGACCTGCGCCGCCTGCCCCCGCACGGTCAAGGCAAGTCTCCAGGCCGTGCCGGGCGTAACCAAGGTCGTGGTGTCGGCCGAGGATAAGACGGCCGTGGTGACCTTCGACGACAGCACGGCGGAGGTGGCTGCGCTCGTGAAGGCGACGACGAATGCGGGCTATCCTTCCGCGCCCAAGAGCTGAGCCCCATGAAGGACCGCAGCCTCCTTGCAGTTGGCGTTGGTGCGGTGGTCGCCGCGGTATGTTGTGCCACGCCGGTGGTGATCGCCACGGCCGGCGCGGTCGGGTTGACCGCCTGGCTTGCCAAGGCTGGCTATGTGCTAATCCCGGCGCTGATCCTCGGCGCCGGGGTGATCGGATTCGGCCTTTACCGCAAGCAACATCGGGAATGGTAGAGATGGACGGCTACGACCTCATTGTAATCGGCACTGGTACCGCCGCGCAGGTGACCGCCGCACGAGTCCGGCG
>DATARJ010000232.1:0-5193 GCA_036264205.1 Methylocella sp. | reverse complement strand
GTCCCCTTGATGCTCTCGGCGACAAGTCGGCCGCAGACGGCCGCTTCGAGCAGGGAATTGCTGGCAAGGCGATTGGCGCCGTGGAGGCCCGTGCACGCGGCCTCGCCGCAAGCCCAGAGACCCTCGACCGATGTCCGCCCGGCAAGATCGACCGCGATGCCGCCCATGTGATAATGCGCCGCCGGGCGGATCGGAATCGGCTGGGTGACAGGATCGATTCCGGCGGCGTGACAAAAGCCGGTGATCGCCGGAAAGCGGCGCGCGAAATCGAGGTCCGGTAGGTCCCGCGCATCGAGAAAAACCCGGTGGCGCGCCGCCATGTGCCGCCAGACCGCGCGCGCGACAACATCGCGCGGTGCAAGCTCGGCGCCGGGCACGCCGGCCATGAAGCGATGGCCAGTCTCGTCGACGAGAATGGCGCCCTCGCCCCGCACGGTCTCGCTGATGAGCTTAAGCGGCAACGACATGCTATCGAGCGCGGTCGGATGAAACTGGATAAATTCGAGATCGGCCAGGGCCGCGCCCGCCTTCGCCGCGAGGGCCAGCCCTTCGCCCCACGATCCAACTGGATTGGTGCCATATTGGAACAGGCCGCCGATTCCGCCGGTCGCGATGACGGCGCGCTCCGTAGCGAAAACCACCGGTCCGCGGGTGCCTTCGGCAAGAATCCCTGTCACGCCGTTATCTTCGACGAGCAGCCGCCGGGCGGTGGCTCCCTCGATTACGGTGATCGAAGGCGTTTCTCGCGCGCGGCGGGTCAAGGGCCGCATGATTTCGCGCCCGCTGGAATCGCCGCCGGCATGAACGATCCGCCGCCGCGAATGCGCCGCTTCGAGGCCAAGGGTAAGTTTGCCCTCGCCGTTGCGATCGAAAGGCACGCCGCGTCGGATCAATTCGCCGATCGCGGCCGGCGCGGCTTTGAGGATCGCGCGCGCGACAGACTCGTCGCAAAGACCATCGCCGGCCTTGATCGTATCGGCGAGATGCAGCGAAAAATCGTCGTCCGGCCCAAGGCTCGCGGCAATCCCGCCTTGGGCGAGGACGCTCGATGATTCAAATCCAAGCGGTGCCTTGCTGAGAAGGATTACCGGCCGGGGGGCCAAGGCAAGAGCGGCCGTCAGGCCCGCTAGGCCGCCGCCGACAATGATGCATGTACCGGTGCTGTCGATAACTTCCATCAATGCACCGCCAGCATGCGTTCGACGGCCCGGCGCGCGGGAACAGCAATCTCGGGACGGATATGCACTTCGTGTTGCATCGTCTCCAGCGCCCGCCGGATATTGCGAAGCGTGATCTTTTTCATATGCGGGCAGAGATTGCAGGGCCGGATGAATTCGAGCTCGGGATATTGGATTGCGACATTGTCGCTCATCGAGCATTCGGTCAAAAGCACGACGCGGACGGGACGGTTCTTGCTCACATACGAAGACATCGCCGCGGTCGAGCCGGAAAAATCGGCTTCCGCCACGACCTCCGGAGGGCACTCCGGATGCGCCAAGATGATGACGCCCGGATAATCCTCGCGCAATTGCCGCACTTCCTCGGCGTTGAAACGCTCATGCACCTCGCAATGGCCCGACCAGGCGACGACTTTGACATTTGTCTCGGCCGCGACGTTGCGGGCCAGGAACTCGTCAGGAAGCATGATGACACGCTCGACGCCGAGGGATTCGATCACGGTCCGCGCGTTGCCAGACGTGCAGCAAATGTCCGACAGGGCCTTCACGGCCGCCGAGGTGTTTACATAGGTGACGATTGGAACGCCTGGATAGGTTTCCCGCAATAGCCGCACATCCTCGGGCCGGATCGACTCGGCAAGCGAACAGCCGGCACCAAGGTCCGGGATGAGAACGGTTTTTTCCGGATTCAGCAATTTCGCGGTCTCGGCCATGAAATGAACGCCAGCCAAAACAATGACGTCCGCGTCGGCCGTCATCGCCTCCCGCGCGAGAGCGAGACTGTCCCCAACACAATCGGCAACGCAGTGAAAAATCTCGGGCGTCTGATAATTGTGCGCAAGCACGACCGCGTTCCTGGTCCGCTTCAACGTCATGATGGCGTCGATATCTTGCGCATGGACCGGCCACTCGATCGCCGGGATCGCATGGCGCACCTTTGCATAGAGGTTCTCCGCGTATGGATTTTTCGCGCGGATAGCTTCCGAATAGGGCGTCGCCATCGCTTATACTCCAAACGAGCATTATGGAGCATATACGTATATTGAGCATAAGATTTGTCAAGCCCTCGAGATGGGCAACTTGGTTCCGGTAACGGCGCGCTGCGCAAACACCTCGCGGCGGAATCGGAACAGTTTCGCCGGGCGTCCACCTGTATCTGGAGTGGTTTTCCCGGTTTCCTCCACGAGTTCCTGCTGTTCGATCAGGCGGCGGAAATTCTGCTTGTGCACGAGCCTGCCCGCCAAGGCTTCGACACAGCGCTGCAACCGCAGGAGGGTAAACGTTTCCGGCATCAATTCGAACACCACCGGACGATATTTAATTTTCGCCCGGAGCCTAGCTATACCCGTGGCGAGGATGCGGCGATGATCGAGAATCATCGGCTGGCCCGTGCTCGGCAGCGCACCGGCTGCGGCATCCTGACGAAGGATCCCCGGGGAACTTCCGCGTACCGCTTCCGGGATGAGGCCCGCCTCGTAGAGCAATTCGTAGCGTTGCAGGACGAGCTCCTCATTCCAGGCGCGGCCGCCACGGCCGAAGGTGATCGCAATGCGCTGGCGGCGGTCTTGCCGTAGGCGCGGATTTTGGGACGCGCTGGCCCAAGCCTCAAGCTTAGGCGAAAGCACGGCTTCGATCATCGAGGGGGCGCCGGCGCGATGGTCTTCCCACGGGAAGTAATAATACCAACTGCGCCAGCTCGCCTCATGCTCGCCTGACGCGGGCTGCTCGCGAGTGAGACCAAGATAGCTGATCGAGATGACGTGTTGTCCGGCGCCGCCGCGATCCCGGTCGGCGAAAGTATAGAGCTGCTCGACATAGCCGGGCGGCAGCCCTGTTTGCCGCGCGACCCAGGCGCGCAGCCCCGCCTGCAGCGATCGATGGGCGAGTTCGAACGGGCCGGATGGCAGCGCGGATCGATCCTGGATGGTCAAGACGCGCGGATCGCCCGAGGTCACAGCGACCAGCACCGCGATAAGATCGGCCGCAATCGCATTCTTGGCGGCAACCGGCGCGGCCGGGGCGCTTGCCTCGACAAGGCCGCCTTCGCGAAATGTGCCCATTAGTCGGCGCCGTTACCGGCTTCCATGGAAACCTGACCGATCAGAAGAATTTTAGGAAGATACCGCGGTTTGGCCGCGGAGGGAATTCTTATCAAGGATCGCTGAAGCCGGGCTTTATGCGCTCGAGCTTGCCATATTTTTGGCCGCTTTCGGGGAAAAGGCGCCATCGCTTGGCCGGCTGGGTTGTTGCGCTAGACCGCGACATTGTCGATGAGCCGGGTCTTGCCGAGCCTTGCCGCCGCCAGGAGCCGGACCGGTCCCTCGCCGTGCGAGGCGATGGGGGCCAAGGTTTCGGCGTGGCGGGCTTCGAAATAATCCGTGACGAAGCCCGCTGCCCTAAGAGCGGCGTTGGCGGTATCGAGGGCGGTTTCGATAGCAACTCCCCTATTGATGTCATGGGTGCACCGGCAAAGCGCCGCATAAAGGCATGGCGCAAGCGCGCGCTCCTCAGCCGACAAAAAGACATTGCGTGACGATAGGGCTAGGCCGTCCGGCTCGCGCACGGTGGGCGCCCCAAGAATCCCGGTCGCGAAATCGAGATCGCGTGCCATGCGCGTCACGACCTTGAGCTGCTGAAAATCCTTTTCGCCGAAGATCGCGACATCCGGGCAGCACTGGTTGAGGAGTTTCGCGACGACGGTTGCGACGCCTGCAAAATGCGCCGGCCGGAAACGATCTTCCAAGCCCACGGCCGCGGGACCCGCCAAGCTGATCGTTGTGGCAAAGCCCTCGCCGTACATGGCCTCATCGCTTGGCGCGAAAATCAGATCGCCTTCCGCCGTCGCGAACAGAGCCGCGTCAGCCTCGAAAGAGCGGGGATAGGAGCAAAAATCCTCCGACGGCGCGAATTGCGCCGGATTGACGAAAATCGACATCACCACACGGCGTGCGTGTTTTTTCGCTTCGTGGACAAGGGAAATATGTCCGGCATGAAGCGCACCCATGGTCGGCACAAGCGCGATCGTCTCGCCGCCGCGCCGCCACTCCGCTAGCCGCCCCCTGAGGCTTGCCACGTCACGCACGATCTCAACACGGCTTGCGGCAGAGGCGGCCATGGCTGGTCTTTGTGTGATGCGTTCGTCTTGTATCCGGCAGTGGCCTTGCGGCCAATCCTCCGCCGGTTTTGGCGCGGACGCGACGCGTTGAAGACCGCAGACGCTCCCCGCCGCTTTGCTCACATGGTGGACATCGGCGCGGGCTCCGGTTATTCGTGCCCTAGGTTCAGATAGAAAGCAGGTCGATGGCCGATTCCATCAGTCCCGATTTGGCGTCGAGCGCGCTCCTCTACCATCGTACGCCGCGCCCCGGCAAGCTCGAGATCGTGGCAACCAAGCCGCTTGGGACGCAACATGACCTGTCGCTTGCCTATTCGCCCGGCGTCGCTGCGGCCTGCCTCGCAATCGCCGTCGATCCCCGCGCGGCGGCCGAACTTACGATACGGCAAAATCTCGTCGCGGTGGTGACCAATGGCACCGCGGTCTTGGGACTTGGCAACATAGGTCCCCTCGCGGGCAAACCCGTGATGGAAGGCAAGGCGGTTCTTTTCAAGAAATTCGCGGGGATCGATGTGTTCGACATCGAGATCGCGGAAACCGATGCCGACCGGCTGGTGGACATCATAGCCGCGCTGGAGCCAACCTTTAGCGGCATCAATCTCGAGGATATCAAGGCGCCGCAATGTTTCGAAGTCGAGCGCAAGCTGCGCGAACGCATGTCGATTCCGGTGTTTCACGACGATCAGCACGGCACCGCGATTATCGTCGGCGCGGCGGTCCTCAACGCCATGGAATTTACCGGTAAAACAATTGGCAGCGTCAAGATCGTGACCTCGGGCGCCGGCGCGGCGGCGCTTGCCTGCCTGGATTTCTTGGTCGTCCTCGGCGCCAAGCGCGAGAACATTTTTGTTACCGATATCGAAGGTGTGGTGTATCGCGGCCGCAAGGCGTTGATGAATA
>DATARJ010000215.1:0-3794 GCA_036264205.1 Methylocella sp. | reverse complement strand
ATGCCATAGACGCGCTCGATGGAATTGCCGGCCAGTCCCTCGCGCAAGGTTTTGACGATCGGAATGCCGCCCGCGACCGAAGCCTCGAAAGAGAGCGCGACACCTTTTTCCTCGGCGAGCGCGGCGAGCCGCATGCCGTGCTGGGCAAGCAGCGCCTTGTTGGCGGTGACAAGGGATTTGCCCGCCTCGAGCGCGGCGTCCGCCGCCGCAAGCGCGGCGCCCTCCTCGCCCCCGATCAGCTCGACGAAAAGATCGATGCCGGGGGACCGCGCGAGAGCCACGCAATCGTCGAACCAGGCGAAGCTGGAGAGATCGATCCCCCGCTGTTTCTCCCTTTGGCAGGCCGAGATACCGGCTATCGCGATTTGCCGGCCGGTCCGGCGCCGCAGCGCCGCGGCCTGCCGGCCGAGCAGCGTTATAACCGCGGCTCCAACGGTGCCAAGACCGGCAATGCCGATGCGCAACGGAGGCGGCATGGATGCGACGCCCGAGAAGCCGGAGGGTGGGAGACTACGAAGAGCGGCGGCAGAGGGGCTTTTTGCCCGATTTTCGCGAGACGATCAAGGCCGCGCGGGGCCCCCGCGAGGGTGTGACGGGATCTGAACGGCACGAACCGCGGAACGTATGACGCGCTCCCGCGTTTACGCCCAGCATGGTCTTACGCTCCAGTCGTGATGCCGCACAACAGCAATAGCCCGCCTATACCGACACATATGCCAACCGATTTTCACCCAAAAAATGACTAGTCGTGACAACGCGCCCGGGGGAGGAGCACCTTGCCCGACAAACTAGGGCGCCCATCGAAGTCCCGGCCGGAGGGGAGGCAGATATGGCGCGATTGTCTTCGACCTTCCCGGCCGCGCCGCGCGAGCCTTGCTCTCTAAGTAGGCGCTTGTTCGAAACGCGGCGCCTTTCCCTGGAGCTCGCCCGCCCGCTCAGCGCAGAGGATATGACCGTCCAGGCGATGGACGACGCCAGTCCAACCAAATGGCATCTTGCCCATACGACTTGGTTCTTCGAAACCTTCGTTCTCGCCAGCTGTCTCAACGGCTATGAGCCGTTCGACGAGACATTCAACTATTGCTTCAATTCCTATTACGAATCTCATGGGCCGCGGCAGCCGCGTGGCAAGCGCGGACTCCTCACGCGGCCATCGAGCGATCGCATCTTTGCCTACCGCGCCCACGTGGACGCCGGGCTCGCAAAGCTTCTTTCGGGCGACGTGGCCCCGGGGTCCGAGCTGGCGCGCGTTATCGAGGTCGGCATCAATCACGAACAGCAGCATCAGGAGCTGATGCTGACCGACATTCTCGCGCTATTCGCCGCAAATCCGCTGCGGCCGGCCTACAAGGCGCCGCGCCAGCGCATCGATCCGCGTGAGCCGGAGTCACTGCACTGGATCGAGTATTCCGGTGGGATCCATGACATAGGTCACGGCGGCGAAGGCTTTGCGTGGGACAATGAGGCGCCGCGCCACGGGCAATTGATCCATCCGTTCCGTCTCGCGGACCGCCTCGTCACCAATGCGGAATGGCTCGCATTCATCGAAGACGGTGGTTATCGAACCTACGCACTCTGGCTTGCCGATGGCTGGGAGATCGTCAATCGGCAAGGCTTGCAAGCGCCGCTCTATTGGGAGGAGCGCGACGGCCAATGGTTCGCTATGTCGCTCGAAGGCGTGCGGCCGATCGATCGCGCGGCTCCAGTCGCGCATGTGAGCTATTATGAAGCGGACGCCTTCGCGCGCTGGGCGAGTTATCGGCTTCCAACCGAATTCGAATGGGAGGTTGCGGCAAAGGGTATTGCGGCGACCGGAAACACGCTCGCCTCGGGTGCGCTGCGGCCACTGCCGGGCGCTCCGAGCCCGGATGGGCGGCCCCGTCAAATGTTCGGCGACGTTTGGGAATGGACCCAGAGTGCTTACCTACCCTATCCCGGCTACCGCGCGCCAGCGGGGGCGCTTGGCGAATACAACGGCAAGTTCATGGTCGGTCAGCAGGTTTTGCGCGGCGGTTCCTGCGTGACGCCGGAGGGGCACGCGCGCGCGACCTATCGCAATTTTTTCTATCCTCACCAGCGCTGGCAGTTCATGGGGCTGCGCCTTGCCTCGGAGATCGAATGATGTGGACGAGCAACAAAGCCCATCGCCTGCCCGATGTCATTGCTGACCCGAACCGCGAGTTCGCCGCGAGCGTGATCGAGGGCCTGTCAAAGCCGCGCAAGAGCCTGTCTTGTCGTTTCTTTTATGATGCGCGGGGCAGCGAACTCTTTGAAGAGATCACCCGCCTGCCCGAATATTATCCAACGAGGACCGAGATCGCGATTCTCGACGCACATGCGGCGGAGATCGCGAGCCGTGGGAATGACGGCGTGGTTCTCGTCGAGTTCGGTTCGGGCTCAAGCCGCAAGACGGAGATTTTGCTCGCTCACCTGCCACGACTACGCGCCTATGTCCCTATCGACGTGTCCGAGAGCGCCCTTGACGAGGCGAAGCGGCGCCTGATCAAGCGCTTTCCGGCGCTCGCCGTGCGCCCCATCGCCGGGGATTTCTCGCGGCTGCTCGCCTTGCCGTCGGACCTCGCCAAAGCGCAAAAATTGGGTTTCTTTCCTGGCTCGACGATCGGCAATTTCTCTCCGTCTGCCGCCCGAGCGTTGCTCGGCGCCTTGCGGCGCTTGCTGGCGCCAGATGGTTGGCTCATTGTCGGCGTTGATTTGAAAAAGGACGCCCGACAGCTGGTCCGCGCCTACAATGACGCGGCCGGCGTCACCGCGGCCTTCAATCTCAATCTTTTGGTGCGGATCAACCGCGAGCTCGAAGGCTCGTTCGATCTCGATGGCTTCCGCCATGAGGCGATTTACGATCCCCGCGAGGGTCGCGTCGAGATGCACATTGTCAGTATTCGGAATCAAGCGGTGAGAATCAGGGGCCTCTGGTTTCGATTTTTTACCGGCGAAACCATCCATACCGAGAACTCCTACAAATATTCGATCGGCCAATTTCAAGATATTGCCTGCTCGGCGGGATGGTTGCCGGGCCGCGTTTGGACCGATGGCGGAAATCTCTTCAGCCTGCATGAATTGATCTCCAACAGCGCTGGAACAGCGATGGTTTAGCGCATTTTCGTAACGCGCATCGGCAGACGCTACATCGGGCGCGGGCTGCCGGGGCGCGCGCGTTCCTCGAGCCAGGCGAAACCGCGATCCACCGCCATGGCGAGCAGTGCGACGATGGCGGCGCCTTCCAAAACATAGGCCGGGTTCGATGCGGAAAGTCCCTCGATGATGGGCGAACCCAGCGATAAAGCGCCGGCGGCCGATCCGATCGCCGCCGTTCCTATATTGATGATGACCGCATTGCGAAGACCGGCGAGAATAAAAGGAAACGCGAGCGGCAGCTCGATTCGCCACAAAACATCCCGTGGCGCGAAGCCTATTCCCATCGCCGCGTCGCGGGCGGCGGCGGGCACGGCGTGAAGGCCCGTCACCGTCGCCTCGATGACGGGAAAAATGGCATAGAGGCAAAGTGCCGCGACGGCTGGGGCCGCACCATAGCCCAGTACCGGGATGGTCAGTGCGAGCACCGCGACCGGTGGAAACGTCTGCCCGATGGCGGCGATCGCGCTGACCATCGCGGCAAATTCGCGTCCGCTTTCGCGCGTGACGAAAATCCCTAGGCCGATCCCGATCGTGGCGGCGGCGAGGCTCGAGAGCGCGACAAGCTCGATATGTGCAAGCGTGAGTTCGAAAAAACTCGCGCGCGCGTAGACCGGGCGCGGATCGTCCGGAAAAAGCGC
>DATARJ010000101.1:0-1694 GCA_036264205.1 Methylocella sp. | reverse complement strand
AGGCTTTGCTACCCGAGAGGGCGGGTTGTCGCGATAGATTTGTAGCCGGGTGACGCGTAAACCCGGCACTCCGTGGGCGTCGATGGCACGTTGCCAGGCGTGGAATTCCTCTACCGACAACTCGTATCGTCGGCAGACTTCCTCGAGGCTTATCACGCCAGCGCGCACAGCATTGACGATTACGGCCTTGCGCCGGGTTACCCAGCGTTTTGTATCGGGTGGCGGCAGGTCGAAGTCGCGAAACTTCGCGCTGGCGCGATGCAACGAAGACGAGTATTCATCTGACATGCACTCGTAATGTCAGAGAACGGTTGCACAAACGTAAAATTTTAGAGACTTAACTCTGATTTCCGGATGCCCGGGATCCGCACACGCGCTCCGCTCCCAGCTGCCATTCGCGGCGTCTCACACGAGCGGTATGAGACGACATGCCGGTCAAACCGCGTCCTCGGTTGTCCATTCTGCGAGTTTGGTCCAGCCGTCACGGATATAGTATTGGGCGTCTTCGGCCGACATTTCGATGGCGCCGTCCGGGCCGACATTGATGTGTCGGCCCGAGAAGGTTTGCACGGAGCCGATGCCGGCTGGCGCCCGCAGGCGGACCCAGGAGCTCGTCCGGCGTCGCAGTTGCTCGGCCCGCATGCGGTACAGCTCAAAAATGTTTTGGCCAGGGAAGGGGGTTTTATCCCATTTGTTGACAACTCTATGAATTTACAACCTTGAGAAGCATATTGCCAAGAGTGGAGCAGACGACATCGTGAAGTGGAGCCGCCAATTCGTTGCGCATGCGGGTGCTTCGGAGGGGAGGGGATGGCGCGATCCGGATGCTACATTCGAGAAGGGCATCTCAGCCCAAAAGAGCATCGCTCAAGTCGTCCAATTAATTTCGACGCAGCTCCTGCATGGCCCAAGTTTTGGAAACCTCGTCCCAGTACAACCCAGCCCGTTTCGTCGCCTCGATCGGCTCGTTAGTCCGCAGGCGCTCGAAAAGGCGCGCCGGCTTTGGGACGACCTCGAAAAGGATCGAAACTCTTGGCTGCAAAATGATTGGGGCAGCCCTGATCTTCTGACGGTTGTAGGCTGGTGAAGGAACGCTTCGGGCCGCGCCGGTGATGGCGCGGCCCCTTGCCCGGAAAGTCAGCCCGTCAGCTGTGCCAGCGGAACTGCCGCGCTTTCTGGCGGCGCCCCGCGAGATCACGACGTTGACGAGGGCGAGGCCGCGGTGGTTCATCGCCTCGTCGAGGCGCCCTTCAGGTCCTTCGGCTTCTCGACAAAGAAGCCCTTGCCGCCAAAGGCTTCCATCATCCAAGTCGTAGCGCGCCGTAGATCAGCGGTCTTCCGGGATGTCGGGCATGCCTGGCCCACGGATCGTGCTTTCCGTTTCCGACCCCCGGGGACGGGCAGCAAGAGAGCGCCACAAGGCGCTCGGTCGTGAACTTTTCCGTTTCCGTCATGATCGCCGCCGAGAATGGCCCTTATCGACCTCCGGCCCTATTCCTGCGCTTCACAGCGATACCGTCGCAAGTGGGACCGGGAGTTCGAATCCGGCTTGCTCCAGCGCGGAGTCTGCTGCGAACCTGATGAGGAACTTGCAGGAGGCCCGCCTTCATTATCGGCGCGCATAACGAAGAGGACGTATTTTGCGGCCACGACCAACACCAGACGGCGCTTATCCTGGTCGGATTATCGTCTCG
>DATARJ010000093.1:0-3748 GCA_036264205.1 Methylocella sp. | reverse complement strand
GCGCCGGATTCGCGGCGCTTTATCGCAAGGCACAAATGCCGGAGCGCTTACTGCCTGCTTTTGTCGCGGGTTTGGAGGCGGTCGCGAAATCCGGTTGCGGCGGACCGATGAACTCGCGTCTGCAACGGTCTGTTGTTGATTCCGTCCTGCACGCCTGCGCTTCCGTCAACCACGGCGAACTGGATCGGTTGATCGCGGCCTTGCGCCGTCTGGAAGCCGAAGCCGCTCGGGACGAAGCCCGCGAATTTCGTCGTGCCGGGGCGGCATCTCACACATTGCCGGACTTTGTAGACGCGCGTCGGCTGCCGCCCGCGGCAAGAATACAAACTTCGCCGGCCGAAACCATCGTGCCGGAAAGGCGCGGAACGCCCGCAAAAACCGAGGGTTTTTCGATTGATCTGGCGGCTTTCGCGGAGGAGCTTGCGGCGGCCTGAGCCTTGCCAAGGCTCTCCGTGCGGGCTGTTTGGCCGCAGCTTGATTTTCACTGCCGCGCATGAGACCGGCGCGTTCATCCTAATGGAAAAGAATTGCCTTTGCGTCGACGATTTCGCCATTGTCGATCATTGCCCGCGCCTCATCGCCTTTTGTTCGATGGCGAGTCTTTCCAACAATCCGTTCCCGCGGGAATGCCGCCAACAAGGCGAATGTTGCCGGTCATCGCTTCAATATCCAAACTGTTCCCGCAGGATCCGTTCGTCGAGCGAATGACCTGGATCGTGGAGAACAACGAGGCCAGTCGCATGATCCATCGCGACCGTTACCTTCACGACGTTCTTCACCTCAAAATGATCGGCGACGGCCGCGACAGGACGTTTTTCCGCCTCGAGAATATCGATTGTCACGTGGGCCGTGTCGGGCAATAGAGCACCCCGCCAGCGGCGCGGCCGAAACGCGGCGATCGGCGTCAGCGGCATCAACGTCGCGTCGAGCGGCAGGATCGGTCCATGCGCCGACAAATTATAGGCGGTCGAACCGACCGGCGTGGCGACGAGCAGCCCATCGGCGATGAGTTCGCCGAGTCTCTCCTTGCCGTCAATCGAAATCCGCATTTTTGCCGCTTGATAGGCCTGGCGCAGGATCGAGACTTCATTGACCGCACGCGCCTTGATGCTTTCTCCCTGTGGGCCGGTTGCCTCCATCAGCAATGGATACACGATCGATGCTTCCGCTTGGTCAAGACGCTGTTCGAGGTCTGGACCGTGGAATTCATTCATGAGAAAGCCCACCGAGCCCTGCTTCATGCCGTAGATCGGCTTGTTTTTTCCCATGAAACGGTGCAGCGTCTGCAGCATGAGGCCGTCGCCGCCAAGCGCAACGATAACATCGGCTGAGTCCGGATCGATCGTTCCAAAGCGCGCGGCGAGGCTGGCCTGTGCCGCATTTGCTTCCGGCGTGCCGGACGACAAGAAAGCGATACGATCGAAGCGGTGTTTTGCGCTCTTGCTTGGCTGCATGTCGAGTTGCTCCGGCCGTGACTTTATCATAGCCGCGAGCCGGGTTCGCCGTAAAACGATCGCTTAATCGACCACATCCGACCGGTCGCCAGCAAGGAGAAGCTGCGGAACCTGCGTGAAGGTCCAGGCGTCGCCTCGCTTGTTAAAGACCCAGACGAGATCGAAACGGTCGAGTGGCCAAAATTGCGGCGCGCTTGCCTTGTTTCCCAGAATGCCGTTGGCGATGAGGTGCATATTGTTGTGTTTCCATGCGATGAGCACTGTGCCTTGCGACGCAAACACTTTTCGCACAAGTTGCTTCTCCTCGCCTTCATAATAGTCGCAATTGAGCTCGACTTCGAGAAGCTCGGCGAGCGGCAGCAATGTATGCTGCGGCCGCAGACTTGGAGCCGCCGGCCCGGCCTTGCAAGCAAACAAAATGTCTGGCCGTGCCAGGGCAGGGTGGACAAAGCGATTGTCGCGGGGCGCAAAAAAACGCACGAGCGCGCCCGCGCGCTGCCAGCCGCGCACCGTGAGCTCTTCCTTGTTCTTCACGCCTTCCTGGGTGACGCCGCGAATCGATTTGTCGGCGCTCGGCCTTTCCGCATGCCGGATCAGCATAATTTTAGCGCAGCTCATCGTGCTTGCTTTCGGGTTTCGTGGTTGCGGAGTGTGTGATTACCGCCAAAAAATTACGGGTAACTTTGCCGCTGCGGGGCCCCGACGCAATCAGAGCAGTGACGTAAGAGAGTCGATTGGCTTACTTCGGCCATTCGGCCGAGCAATTCAGGAGAATGACCATGATCCGCAACTTCACGGAACAGTCCGCCAACGAGCGCACCTTCCTCGCCTGGCTACGCACCGGCATCGCGGTGATCGCCTTCGGCTTTGTTGTCGAGAAATTCCATCTGTTCATTATGGCACTGGCGAGCACCGCCGCCGCCGGAGCGGGGCGAGAAATCGGGACCGAAAGACTGAGCGGGCCACTCGGGCGCTACGATGGGCTCGCTCTCATGCTCGTTGGCGTCGTTCTAATTGTCATAGGGGATTTGCGCTTCACGCGCAACAAACGTCTCATCAATGATGCCGAGCCTCAGATAACGGCGGACGTCCGAACCGAGCGTATCGTGACGATCGTGGTGGTGCTTCTTGTCGCAGCTTATTGCGCCTCAATCTTGGTCGGCTGACGTAAGTTTCAACGGGACGCCCTCACCGCTGTCAGCTGCTGGATGGTCGCCGAGGTTCGCCGTAAGGATGGGGAAAGGCCAAGCGCGGGCCGATTGCATGAGAAACCTTTTGGTACGATTGGCGTTTGCGCAAACGCACCTTTGCTGCGCGGGCCGCGGTACGACGCCGGGATTTGGTGCAAGCGTAAAATTGCGATAGCGTTATCTTTTGCTCGTGTGGTTTTAGAAAATGTCTTCCTGGATCTCCCAGTTGGCGGAAATTTTTAAGGATCCCGACAACAAGCCTAACTGGCCACGGATTGGCGTGGTTCTAGCCGCCGTCATAGCCGGCGCATGGACCGCCGTCACATATCTTGCCGATCACAAGGGTGCGCACGACAAAAGCATCACAATCGTATATGTGTTCGATCAGCGCGCTGCCACAGCTCTCACCGCTCAGCTCATTTCCGAGAGCCAAACACCGGCGGGGCCGGGCAAGCGGGAGGCTGTCGGAGAGGCGGTTCAGTCGATCACGCAAGGCGCCGCCGAAGGCGATCCTCGTTTGCAGCAAGCGTTCCGACTTTTGAAGGAAAACAAATTCGAGGACGCGATACAGCTCCTCAAAGCTTTCGCTAGCGGCAAAGAGGCGCGCGCCGAAGCGGCGACCGCGCAGCCACACAAGGATCCAAAGGAAGCAGCGGCTGCCTATCGCAACCTCGGCGCGATCGCTGGGTTGCGAGATCCCAAGCGCGCGCTCGAAGCATACGCGAAAGCTATCGAGCTGGATCCTAACGATAGGGAATCACTGTATTGGCATGGCTGGCTCAGTCTATTGGCTGGCCAGCTCTCGGTTGGCGAACAGAATTTGGGCCGGTTGCTGAAACTGGCTTCCGAAGTTGGTGATCAACGTGGGATCTACCGTGCAAACCTTCGGCTTGGCGAACTCGCCAAGGAACGTGGCAATTTGGCCGTGTGCCTCGAATATGAGGAAGAGGCTGAGAAAATCGCTGTCGAGCAGGTAGACGCCAACGCTGGCAATCTAGAATGGCAGCGCGAGCTCTCGGTCGCCTACGAAAAGATCGGCGACGTGCAGGTCGCGCAGGGCGATCTCGCGGGCGCGCTGAAATCTTTCCAGGACAGCCTCGCCAT
>DATARJ010000363.1:0-1520 GCA_036264205.1 Methylocella sp. | reverse complement strand
TCGGGATAGGGCTGGTTGGTTCTGATTTGCGGGCGAGCCTAACGTAGCCCAATAGGCCGCCCAATCGCCGTTTCTTCGGTTGATGCGCAGCGCGAGCATATATTCGGCGTGTTCCGCGCGCCACCAAGCGCCGGGCCGTTTCAGGCGTTGCTGCACGATATAACGATGCGCGCTTTCGATCTCGCCGGAGCCGATCGGCAGATCGTTGGCCAAGGCGTCACGATAGTCCAGTTGGTTCCGGCGCGCGCTCAAATAGCGATGGCATTGGCGCACCGGTGCTTGATCGTCGTCTGCCTCGGGAGCTTCGATGTGGCGAGCGAGCGCCTGCAGCACCTGGTCGAGACGCCCGGTTTTGAGCGCTTCTTTTTGCGCCTCCATCCAGGCGTCAAGCGCCGCGGCATCTGGCGCAATCGCCTTGGCGGCGGCGCTTAAATACTCGCAAACATGATAAAAATCAATCAAGTAGCTGCCCTGCGTGCCAAACTGCTCCTCCACCTGGCCGACGATCCAGGACGCTCCGTCCCCGACCGCGTGAACGTGGCTTGTCGCGCCGAAGCCGGCCCGGACCGCGCATTCGAAAAGCTGCCGTCCGGCGGTTTCAACGCCGCCCTCGACGGTGCCGGCGTAGACCGGTGTTTGGCTGCCCTTGGCGTGCGCGAGGCAAATCTTGGCCTCTCTCCACGACAGCGTCTTGCCCTTACGCTTGTCCTTCTGGCTGGCGTCCGGCTCGACGATAGGGATCATCCCGCCATCCATTTGAGCGACAATCTCCTTGTGACGACCCGCCGTTTCCGGAAAAAAATCTTGCGCAACTCCGCCGGCTTCGAACAGGGCCTTGGCATGGCCCAGTGCGATCCGCTCAATCGTGCTCTCGCCGATCTCGAAGCCATAGTGCTCAAGCAACTTGACCCGCACCTGAGCGAACGGCTGATCGGCGGCAAAGTCGGTGATCGCGCGTTGCAGCGGCCGTGAACACCCCCGAGGGACGACTTTTGCACTGCGCAGGAACGGGCGAATGCGCTTCGACTCGCACCGATATTGCGGCTCTAAAACTTCGATTTCGCCAAATTTCGTATGCCAGCGGAGTTTTTTTTACCTTGGCGATGCATCGCAGGTTGTTGACGAATTTCTCTCTCAGTCGCTTCGACCTGGGTCTCGGCCCAGCCCTGCATCGCCTCCCGCCCCAACAGCCGCATTTCCTCAACAATCCGCTCTTCAATCGCGTCGGCCTCCTTGAGATTTCCCTCAGAGTTCGCTACCGCGATGGCTATCGATACGAATCGGCCGCGAAGACCAGGGTGCGCCTCAAGAAGTGCCAAAAACGCCGCGTCGCTGAGTTCCGCCGCCGCCATTTGCCAAGCCTCCATTCGATTCGCGAATCGCCAACATACGCCGCATCACTTTGAATCGCACCCTCCGTCATGGCAGCAATTCGCAATGTGAATCGTTGTTCACTTTTGGCGGCCTTGGGCGCTGCCGGGGTGGTACCGGTGCGACGTATTGACTCAGGCGAGCATGAG
>DATARJ010000360.1:0-8724 GCA_036264205.1 Methylocella sp. | reverse complement strand
TTGGCGAAGCCGCAATGAAGGTCACCCGGCCAGAATATCTCGCCGATTGGGTAAACTCGTCACGCCGTCGATCGCGCAAAATCAATTGCAACACAAATCGCGGCGGCGCGGAACTTTTCCGCGGCGTTGAGTTGTATCTGTGGTGACCGTCAGAGAGAGCTTTGGGAAGAAACCGGGCAACGCGGATCTCAACGTCCAACTTCCATGGGCGCGCCGGCGAACTCAAGGGAATGCCGGTTCAAGTCCCCGCAAGGCGAGGGTGCCATGTTCGGAAACGCCTGGGAGCTGGGCAAGGAAACCGTCGCCTCGTTTATCAATGACGAGGCGCTCAGCCGCGGAGCGGCTATCGCGTTCTATGTCGTTACCTCTATTGGCCCGGTTCTGCTCATCGTTGTTGCCATTGCCGGCCTCGCCTTCGGCCAGGATGCCGCCCGAGGAGCAATTGCCGGTCAGCTCAGCGGGCTCATGGGACAGCCGAGCGCGGAGCTGCTGCAAAACGCCATTAGGAGCGCCTCCGGGAAGTCCTCCGGAATCTTTGCCAGCGCCTTGGGAGTCATCACGCTTCTGGTGACGGCCTCGGGCATGTTCGGCGAAATGCAGTCGGCGCTGAATGCCATCTGGAAGGCGAACCCGAAGGGCGGCACCGTCTCCCGCCTGCTTCGCTCTCGTGCCGCGAGCCTCGGTCTCGTGGCGGCGCTTGGCTTTTTGCTTCTGGTCTCGCTGGTGATCAGCGCGGGCCTTTCAGCATTGAGCGAGTACGTGAACGCCTATCGGCCATTTGGCCACTTCATTCTGCACGCCTTGAATTTCTTGATCTCGTTCGCCCTAATGTCGATTCTTTTCGCGGCAATCTACAAAGTGCTGCCCGACAAAGATCTGGAGTGGCGGGACGTGCTGGTTGGCGCCATCGTGACCGCCTTTCTTTTCAGCATCGGCAAGTTCCTGATTGGAATCTACATCGGGAGCAGCGCGGTTGCCTCCAGCTATGGAGCGGCGGGCGCCCTGATCGTGGCGCTGCTGTGGATCTACTACTCGGCGCAGATTTTCCTGCTTGGGGCCGAGTTCACTAAGGTCTATGCCCACCATCATGGCAGCCAGCAGCCGGTGAAGCAAGCTGCGGATGTGAACGAGGCACGGCAACAAACCAAGCTACTTTGATCGCGGCTTCCGCGGCGGTGTCGAGACGATGAGCGGTGAAACTCGAAGTGATGATGGTCTAGCATCCAATTGCTTACCAAATGCTCGGAACATGACCGCGAAAATTTTCATCGATGGCGAATCCGGGACAACCGGGCTCGGGATTCGCGCGCGCCTTCAGGCCTATCCCGATATCGAACTCCTCAGCCTGCCCCCTGAGCAGCGCAAGGACCCCGGCGCCAAGAAGGCGCAGATGGTAAGAGCCGATATCGTCGTTCTATGCCTCCCGGATAATGTCGCCCGCGAATCGGTCGCGATTGCGTTGACGATGGGCGAGAAATGCCCGCGCGTTCTCGACACCTCGACCGCGCACCGGGTAGCGAAAGGCTGGACCTACGGCTTTCCGGAACTTGAACCGGGCCAGTCCGAAGCGATTAAAAAGTCAAGGTTTGTCGCCAATCCAGGCTGCTACGCGACGGGCGCGATCGCGCTGTTGCGCCCGCTTGTTGATGCCGGCCTGGTGCCTAACGATTTTCCGCTCTCGATTCATGCGGTGTCCGGCTATTCGGGCGGCGGCAAGGCGATGATCGCCGATTATGAGCGTAGTGCCGCGCCGGCGTTCGAAGCCTATGCGCTTGGCCTCGAACATAAGCACGTGCCAGAAATCGAGCGTCACGCCCGCCTCGCACGCCGCCCAATCTTTGCGCCTTCGGTCGGCAATTTCGCGCAAGGCATGCTCGTTTGCGTGCCGCTATTTCTGGACGATCTGCCGCTCAAGCCAAAGGGCGCCGATCTTGAGGCCGCGCTCGCGGCGCGTTACGCCGGAAGCGCTTTCGTTAGGGTCATGCCTGCCGAAGCTTCTGGAAAGATCGAGCCCCAATCCCTCAATGGCACGGACGATCTCGAGCTGCGGGTCTTCGCCAACGACGCGCGCGGCCAGGCACTTCTCGTCGCAAAACTCGACAATCTCGGCAAGGGAGCCTCCGGCGCGGCGCTGCAAAATCTCCGCCTTATGCTGCAACATTATCCGCGACATTAGCGCCTATTGGTGCGTTCCTAGCCAGGTAATGCGCCCCAATGCCCAATGCCGAGTGATGCTGTCCGGTGAAGCGGAAGAGCACAAAATGCCAGTCAACGGACAGGTTTCTCGCGAATCCAAGTCCAGACCGTATTCGATCGGGCGCTTCGCGACCGCACTCGTCGCGACGGCGCTCGTCGCGGCGGGGACGGTCGTCGCGACAGGGGCGCTCCTCTTGATCGCAGCGCTTGTCCCACTGGGAATCCATGCCGCACCAAGTATCGACATCCATTCCCTGGCGGGGAAAATAACGCGGGGCGACGGGACGTCGATCGCCGCCGTCGCGATCTTCGCCGCGACCTACCTCGTCATAGCGATCGGCAAGCTTCCCGGCTATCAGCTCGACCGCGCTGGCGCGGCGCTGCTCGGCGCCAGTCTCATGGCCGGACTAGGCGTCGTCTCGCTCGACCAAGCTTACCGCGCGATCGATTTCGACACTATCACGCTCCTGCTTGGCATGATGATCGTCGTCGCCAACCTGCGCCTTTCGGGCTTCTTTCGGCTGGTGAGCAACTGGGTCGTGGCGCGCGCCCGCCACCCGCTCGTCTTGCTGTTGGCGATCGTGCTGGTGTCCGGCGCGTTCTCGGCCTTTCTCGTCAACGATACGATCTGCCTGGTCATGACGCCGCTCGTGCTCGATCTTGTCACCCGGCTCAAGCGCGATCCGGTCCCATACCTGCTGGCGATCGCGATGGCCTCTAACGTCGGCAGCACGGCGACGATTACCGGCAACCCGCAAAACATGATCATCGGAAGCCTATCGCAGATCCCCTACGGAACTTTCGCCACGGCGTTGTGGCCAGTGGCCGCTGTGGGCATCGCGCTCACGGCGCTGCTTATCGCCCTCGTCTACCATCGCGAGTTTCTGACCAGCGAGCGTCTCCCGGCTGTTGCGACGAGTCCGGCGCGTCACGACCGATCTTTGGTCATCAAGTCGGTTCTCGTGACGGTGGCGATGATGGTCTTGTTCTTCGCAGGTCAGCCGGTCGCCAAGGTGGCGATAGTTGGAGGCGCGTCGCTGCTGCTCACTCGCCGGGTCAAGGCCGACAAGGTCTATCGCGAAATTGACTGGTCGCTACTCCTCATGTTCGTCGGGCTCTTCATCGTTGTCACCGGATTGGAAACGAGCGTGCTGACTCCGGAAACAATTGCAGCGGTCAGCCGGCGCGCTCTCGAAAGCGCACCTGTCCTCTCAGCAGTCACGGCGGGGCTGTCGAATCTCGTCAGCAACGTTCCCGCCGTTCTCGTTTTGAAGCCTTTCATCGCCGGCTCGTCTAATCCGCAACGTGCGTGGCTCGTCGTCGCGATGGCCTCGACGCTCGCCGGGAATTTCACGCTGGTCGGATCGGTCGCCAATTTGATTGTCGCGCAGCGTTCGCGAGCGCGGGGCGTTGCCATCGGCTTCTGGGCCTATTTCAAGGTCGGCGCGCCGCTGACGCTCCTGACGATCTTGTTCGGTGTCTGGTGGCTATGACCCAGAATCAGTCACGCAAGCTCGCAAGGAGCGGTCCTATGAGTCCAATCTGGTTTACACCCTTTATCATCGTCGCCGGTGCGCTACAGGCGTTCGGCGCCGTGATGAGCGCGCAGCTGCGGGTCTCGCTCACGAACCCGTGGCTTGCCCTAACCGTTCTCTTCACGCTGAACGCTTTTTTCTTTGCTGGTCTCTTTGCCGTTCTACCGCGCCCGCTGCCAACGATCGAGGGAATTAGCGCCATGCCATGGTGGGCACCGCTGGCTGGGCTCACCGGCGCGGTCGCGGTCTTTGCCGGCCTCGCCCTCATCGACAAGATAGGGGCTGGACCGGTCAACGGGCTGATTATCACGGCGAACCTCCTCGCCTCGCTCGCCATCGACCACTTCGGCTTGATGAACATGCCGGTGCACGCCATGAACGCCGGGCGCACCATCGGCGGCCTTCTCATGGCGGCCGGCATTGTCCTCATCTTTCGGTTCTGATGTCGAATCCAGCGCCGGATCAAGGGCGCGGTCTATTGCGCAATGGCCCGCCTATACCGCGATAGGCGCCGGGATCGCCGGGTAGGGATCATAGGCCTCGATCACGATGTCCTCAGAGCGGAAATAGAGGATCGATTTGAACTGCGCGGGTATAGCGATAATCAGGCGCTTGAGTGGGATAGGCCCTAGACCCAGCGATGCAGCACCTCTCCGCCAGGGAAGCTATACCCCGAACTGAAATGATAGGCGCCGAGGATCTCGAGGGGGCCGAGTGGCAGGTGCTCTTCGATCTCGGAGGGAAAGAATTTCAGGGTTCCCCTACCGGCCCAGATGTCCGCACCATAGCGGACATTCTCCGCTCCAAGCCTTACTAACTCCAATACCGAAGGAGGTGCGCCTCGAACAATACTGGGGAAATGACGGATGTGAAAAATGGGAAGGCCCATCGGCCGAGGTAGCTCTTCACAGGCGATTTTTTTCTCGATCTCTAGCGTCCCCTCAATCAATCGCTCCCCATGCGCACAGACATAGCCTTTCATCTTGGCCCCTGGGCCTAAAAGCGGCATCTGGGGATTCAGGGGATGATATTCCGTCAGATAGATCTGCCCCAACCTCTTGGCAAACCCCATAAA
Organism: Methylocella sp.; assembly: GCA_036264205.1. Classification (GTDB taxonomy): domain Bacteria; phylum Pseudomonadota; class Alphaproteobacteria; order Rhizobiales; family Beijerinckiaceae; genus Methylocapsa. The sequence goes on along the minus strand of DATARJ010000360.1, from coordinate 3,918 downwards.
CCAGCCACGGGCCAGGGTGAAGTCGTTGCTCACCCAGATCTGCAGACAGACCTGCCCCGCTGTGCCTTGGAACGAACATCCAACCCAGATCGCACATTCCCGATACTGAGTGCGCTCCGGATTGGTGAAAGCCATCTCCGGCTGGTTGTCCCACAGGGACCACCATCGGCTGAAGGCGACATAGGCGACGTTCGGCTCAGGCGCGGGCGCGAGGGGCTCAGGCAGGTAAGCGGCAATTGCCGCCGGATCGGCGCGATAGGCAATAGTGAGGTATTCCGTCGCGTAGTGCCAGGGTAGGTCGCCCACGAGGGACGAGACCCCGCCCGGGGTCAGGGGATAACAAAAGCCTTTGAGGTCATTGACAGTGGTCATATCTTTATCCTTTGAAGCGGCAGAGAACTTCGCCTGATGTCGCGCGCCGTCGCGGCTAAAAATATGATGCTGCAACATAACGAAACCTGGGCATCATCGTCTGCCTCATACGGCGATCGGCGCCGGGATCGCCGTGTAGGGATCATAGGCCTCGATCACGATGTCCTCGGCGCGGAAATCGAAGATCGATGTGACTTGGGGGTTGAGCTTCAGCCGGGGCAACGCGCGGGGTGTGCGGGCGAGCTGGAGGCGCGCCTGTTCGAGATGATTTTCATAGAGATGCGCATCGCCAAGGGTGTGCACGAAATCGCCAACGTCGAGGCCGGTGACATGCGCGACCATCGAACTTAGAAGCGCGTAGCTTGCGATGTTGAAAGGCAACCCCAAAAACACGTCCGCCGAACGCTGGTAGAGCTGGCATGAGAGTCTTTTCCTGCCGTCCGCCCCCGCCGCGACATAAAACTGAAAAAGGCAATGGCACGGCGCGAGCGCCATCGCCGGAAGATCGGCGGGGTTCCAGGCGGAGACGAGCAAACGGCGGGAAAAGGGATTTTGCTTGATTTCCTCCACGACCGAGGAAATTTGGTCGATGACACGTCCGTCCGGGGCCTGCCACGCGCGCCATTGCTTGCCATAGACGGGTCCGAGATCGCCGTTCGCGTCCGCCCATTCGTCCCAGATGCTGACGCCATGTGCCTTGAGATACGCGATATTGGTGTCGCCGCGCAAAAACCACAGAAGCTCGTGGACGATGGATTTCCAATGCAGTCTTTTGGTGGTGACCAGCGGAAAGCCTTGGCGCAAGGCAAACCGCGTCTGATGCCCGAAAAGCGAGCGAGTCCCGGTCCCGGTGCGGTCGGCCTTCATCTCGCCGTCGCGGAGAACTTTGGCGAGAAGATCGAGATAGGGTTGCATGCGCGAAGCTTGTAATGACTTTATCGAGGCATTGGAATCTACCAACCGGGACCGCCCGAGTCGTCGCCGCGTCGATACGAGGCAAAGCTTACTGCGCTTTCTCCTTCATCCACCGTATCGCGTAAGGCTCGGAGAACAGGCGGGCGGGGAGGTAGGCGGACGCTCGGGCGGGGGCGGCGAGGAACTTGTCGACTGTAGCGGCTTTGCTGTCATGCACCCAGGGGCGCCTTGCCAGCTCGCGATCGTTGAGCCAGTATTGGCTCCAATCCGCCGTGGTATCGATGAGCTCGCGCGCATAGTCCGGGCCGTATTCCAGCGCGCCTTCGACGACGACATCGATGTAGGATTCCAGCAGCGGAAAGCTGGCATCCGGTTTCGGCAGGCCTTCGCCCGGCACGCTGCCCTGGCGTATGGGAATATAGACCCAGAGATGGCCCGCTTCCGGAAGGCGTTGCCAAGAGACCGCCTCTATATCCTCGCGCGGCACTTCCACGCGGATATAACCCTCCTCGCGCGCGTCGAACTTCGACATGTCGTCGCCTTCGACCGGGTAGAGTACGCCGTTGATCGTGTCCGCGCTCTCGCCCTTATGCGGCTTTCGCAGGCCAAGCGCGGTGAAGCCTGAGGGCGACCGGTCGTTCCAGGCGCGAACGTAGCCGAAGGCGGCAGAGACGCGCACCGGGATGGCTGGAATCGGGGCGCTGGCGGTGGCATTGCGGGACGCGGTGTTGATCAGCGATCCGTAGCCGAAGATGAACTGGGCTGGGGCGTCCGGCAATTTGCGGCCCCACCAGCCGGCGGCCCTAGCGCCATTCGGCAACGCAGCGACGCTCGCGAATGCGAGGACAATCATGTGTTTTGGTAACAATGGCGCATCTCCACGTCTGTCCAAGTAGAGCGTGGACATTCTACCCGCCATTCCCCAGACGACCAAGGATCGGCGCGAATGTCCCGTCCGGTGTGCTCAGCCATGCGTTCCGTTTCCCGTTTTTCAGAAGCGCCTTCGATTCGCCGGGGGCAAAATCCGTTTTTTCCGCCATCGGTCTTCCTGCTTTGCCTTGGGCTCGCTCGTTCACGGCGCGGCGGGTTATTCCCATGGGCGCCGCAGGTCTAATCGCCGCTTGCCATTCCGCTTTGAAAAGTGCGCTATAACGCTTATATTTCATCCGCCGCCTTGCGCGGCTATGGCGATAAACGGTGTCGAAATAAGCTCTTCGGACCCGGGGGCAGTACCCGGCGCCTCCACCCAAGCCCGTCGCCCAAGGCGCGATCCAAGGCGCGGCAGTGACGGGTTTCGGCGGGGGCGAAATAGGTTCGACGGGGAGTGTAAAGGACGATCTTTTGCCCGGTATGGTTCCGCCGTCATCGGGCCGAAATTATAGTTGCTAACGACAACTATGCTCCGGTGGCTGTTGCCGCGTAACGCGGTAACGGTACCGAAATTAAGTCCTTGGAGGTAGCACTTCAAGGCGGGGTCCGGAGGCACCTGGCAACAGAAGCCTCCACTTTCGCTGATTGAGTTGTTTGAGAGTCTGCGTTGGAATTTTGGTTCGAAATTGCGTAGGCGAACACGTTGAATGGCGGCTGACCTGATCCGATACGATCTTCTTGTCCAGGACGCCGTGCGCGGGGTCGTGCGGAAAGTCCTTTCCGATGTGGCGCGCGATGGGATTCCGGGGGAGCATCACTTTTACATCGGTTTTCGCACCCACGCGCGGGGCGTGCGGCTTTCGGCGCGGATGCGCGAGCTTTACCCGGACGAAATGACGATCGTGCTGCAGCATCAGTTTTGGGATTTGAGCGTGACCGGAGAGGCTTTCGAGGTCGGTCTATCGTTCCAAAATATACCGGAGATGCTGGTCATTCCGTTCGATGCGGTGACCCGCTTTGCCGATCCGTCCGTGGGATTCGAGTTGCAGTTTGCGGTCGAGGGCGAGGCGGCCGGCGTCGGCGATGCCGGATCATCGCCGCAAACGGCGCCTGCGAGCGTTTTGGAACCCTTGGCCCAGGCGCCGCCTTTGCCGGAAGCCGGGACACGCAAGGACGCAACCGAAGTCGCGGAGCGTGCGGAGGCCGCGCATGAAGGCGAACCGAAAGTCGTCTCGATCGACGCCTTTCGCAAGAAGAGCTAAGCAAACGTGCCCATATCGTGAAAATCTCATTGGCTGGCCAGGGCCAGCAGCGTGACGGTCCGAAGCGGGCGATCATGGACGGTTAAAAGACAATCAGGAAATTCTCAGGGAGGCAAGAATGACTGTTGCACGCATTCTCGCGGCTAAGGGAAGGGACGTCGTCACCGCCCAGCCGCATCGGACCTTGGCCGAGGCCGCCGCGCTTCTAACGGCGCGGAACATTGGCTCGGCCGTTGTTGCCGACGCGCAGGGCCGCGTCCTCGGAATCTTGTCGGAGCGCGATATCGTTCATGCGATCGGCAAGTGTGGCGCCGCCGCGCTCAACGACGCCGTGTCAAAACATATGGCGCCGGTCGTTACCGCGCATGATGACGAATCCGTTGATATGACCATGGAAAAAATGACCGTTCAGCGTTGCCGTCATCTCCCTGTCATTGTCAACGAGAGACTGGTTGGCATTGTGTCGATCGGCGACGTGGTCAAATATAGGCTCGAGCAA
>DATARJ010000244.1:0-3575 GCA_036264205.1 Methylocella sp. | reverse complement strand
CCATCCAGCCGACGCGAAATTGAGGGTGGGGCGAGTAGAAGTTGATCGTGTTGTCCCTCGCCAGCGCCGGATTGGTATTGAGATCATTGAAGACGTTGCTATACCATGCCTCGAACAGCACCGCGCCCTTGCTCGCCGCGTCGGCATTGTGGTCCCACGCGTCGAGGGTGTCGGCTGCCTCCTTGGCGATAGGATCGCCGGATGCTCTAGCGGCGAAGACAAGACCAAAGCGACCCGGCAGCACGCGGTCGGCGAGCAGCATGTGAGTCGATTCATTGCCCGATATCACCTGCGCAGGTGTCAGGCTCGGGCCGGACAGCAAAAAACGCGCGCCGTTTTGTGCTCGCATGTCCATGAATTGTGGCGAGATATAAGCGGGAAAGTTAGCGGGATCGAGGGTTTGGGGGAAGGTTGAGGTCTCGGGCGGATTGAAGGTCGAGGTCCAGGGCGGATTGTTGCTGTTGGCAACGAAGCCGCCAGGCGGGTCGATGGCTCGTGGAAGCTCCGACCATTTGAAGGTGTCTGTCCAAAGCAGGGAAGGTTCGCCGCCATCGAGGATGCCAGAATATGTGCGCCAGTCACCGCCGTTCCGCACCGGCTGCCGGCCGCCGAATAGGTAGAGGATGTGGCCGTCCCGGTCGGCATACATCACGTTAAAAAATGGCATTTGCAGAGCGGAGTTCGCGGCGATGAATTCCTCCAGATTGTGCGCTTGGATCATTCCCCAATACTGCGTGACGGCGGAGGGCTGGTCGAGGCCGGCGACGCGAAGGGCGAGTGCCTTATTGGGGAATTTGGGGCTTGTCGCGATGATCGGTCCGTGCTTCGAGGCACAAATTTCGATGGTTTGGGGGTTGGCATCCAGGACCTTAATGGTGTCAGGACTACATTTCAGCGGGAGGATGCCACTGCCGAAATTGTAGGAGGTGCCGTCTGGGGTCAGCGTGAGTTCGTAGAGGTTGGTATTCTGGATCGTGTTATTGGTGTGCGTCCAGCCGATCTCGTCGCTGTAACCGATGGCGATGAAAGGCCCGCCCGCGACAACGACGCCGCTGGCATTCAGTGTCGAATTTTCGGGATCGCCGATGACAAGATTGACCTCCATCAACTGGTAGATACTAAGACCAAGGCTAGAGAAGGGTTGATTAAGGCCTGAGATGGGTTGATTGCTGCCCCAGGGCAAGTGCGGATTACCCATTAAGATGGCGTTGCCCGATGCGCTTTTTTTTGGCGCGATCGCCCAGCCGTTCGAACCGCCGTGGATGGTGTTGCTCGCGACCGCAGTGCTGTTCGGACAGCCGGGGGTGAAGCTGCACGCCACTGCATTGGCTTCGGACATGCCACCATCCTTCCAGGCCGCGATCAATGCCGGGATGTTGTCCTGGCTTGGCATGAAGTGGAAATGAACAATGTATTGAATGCCGGCAGTGACGTCAGTGGGGACGAGGGGCCGTACCCGAAGGAACGATGGGTCGATCGTTATACTGTGGTGTTCGATATATTCGTTCTCCCCTTCGACAAAGGCTTGGATGATGGCTGCCTGCTCGTCGCCGCCGGTTTCTAACCAATGTTGCGCGCGTTCTGGGATGCCTTCGGTTCGCACCATCATGTCGTTTTGGATGTTGGCGTTGCCCAATCCTGCCCCAAAATACTCGGCGGAGCGGCCGCGGGCGTATGCGACATTCATCAGGATCGTTTCGGCATGATTTTCCATTTCGGCATAGCCGAGGCCGCGCACGACGGTAAGCAGGTCGGGGCCGTAGATGTGGGGAATGCCGAACTGGTCCCAGAGGATCTCGGCCTCGTCGGCGAGCGCGCTACCCGAAAGCAGAAGCGAGGTGAACGCGGCGAGCCCGCCGAGCGCGCGGCGAGCGCGAGAGTGATTACGTTCCTTGTACGACATCTGCGTCCCCCCATGATGCGACGGTTTCTTGCCGATCTTTATCGAAGCTAAACTGGCACAAAATCGTCAACCGGTCCACCATAGGCGTAGCTTATTTGCCGGTGACCAGCAGAATTTTGCCGAGGTGGGAGGACGATTCCATCATCTCATGCGCCTGACGCGCTTGCTCGAGCGGGAAAGTGGCAAAGATCATCGGCTTTCCCAAGCCCTCATCCAAGAGTGGCCAGATTTTTTCGCGAAGCGCCGCGGCGACCTCGGCTTTCTGTTGCACCGTGCGCGCCCGCAAGGTCGAGCCCGTCAAGGTCAGGCGGCGCAGCATGATTGGACGCAAATCGAAATTCTCGACCGTCGCCGATTGTAAGAATCCGATCTGAACGAGACGGCCTTCCGCCGCCATCACCGACAGGTTCTTTGGCAGATAAGTCCCGCCGACCATGTCGAGCACGACATCGACGCCATGCTTGCCGGCAAACTTTCTTACTTCCTCGACAAAATCCTGGTTCTTATAATCGATCGCGAAATCGGCCCCGAGCGTCTTGCAAAAGGAACATTTTGCACTCGAACCTGCCGTGGTAATAACCCTCGCGCGGATCTGCTTGGCAAGCTGGATCGCGGTCGAGCCAATGCCGCTCGATCCGCCATGCACCAGTAATGTTTCGCCAGGAGCAAGCTTTCCGCGCGACACAACATTGTCGAACACGGTGAAATAATTTTCCGGCAGGCCGGCCGCCGCGACAACCCCCAAGGCCTTTGGCACCGGCAGGCAGAGAAGCGCATGGGCGAGCGCGTATTCCGCATAGCCGCCGGAGCCGACGAGAGCGCAAACGTCGTCACCTTCCCTCGGCGTGCTCACGCCTTCCCCATGGGCAACGACCCGGCCGGAGATTTCGAGACCCGGAATATCGCTCTCGCCAGGGGGCGGCGGATAAACACCGTCGCGCTGCAGGCAATCTGGACGATTGACGCCCGCCGCAACGACTTCAATCAAGACCTGGCCGGGCCCCGGTTCCGGCACCGGCGCCTCGCCAATCCGGATGACGTCTGGTCCGCCATGGCCTTCGAAATGAACCTGCCGCATCATCTGCACGGTATTTCCGCCTTGCGCGTTCACAACAAGAGAAAACGCACCCGCGTCACGCCGGTTTCGCGAAGAAATATATGGTGAGCACAAGGCCCACCGCGACGACGAAGCTTTTGACTATTTGCGCGGGCACTCGCCGCGCCGCGTGCAGCCCGGCGGTTCCTCCCGCAATCGCACCAACCGCGACGACGATCGTCCATTGCCAATGGACCAGGCCGGCAACGATGAATGTGACAACCGCCGCCGCGTTCATCAGTACCGCGAGCAGAATTTTCAGGCTGTTCATCAACCAAATGTCGCGGAGCCCGAAAAGGGTGAGCGCGGCAAGCATAAGAATGCCAATGCCGCCGCCGAAATAGCCGCCGTAGATGGCGACCAATCCTTGCGCGGCGAAAATGCCGGTTCGATTCAGCCGCAACTTTTTCGCGTCGGAGATCCAAAAATTCCCGCCCGCGAAGATCGCCGTCGCGAACAGGATCAGCCAAGGCACGATACGGCTGAAGACAGATTGGGGCGTGACGAGAAGCAGGAGGCCGCCAATGAGGCCGCCGGCAATGCTTATCGTGGCAAGGACAGGCACATTTACGCGGC
>DATARJ010000221.1:0-5687 GCA_036264205.1 Methylocella sp. | reverse complement strand
CTGCCCTTAGTGAAGCAGCAGCAGGCTGACCGCTTGATTGCTTTTGCCTGTTCCGAACGCTGAACCGGGTTGAAACGGCGGCGCAGGTGAGCTCAAGAAAATCTGCGGCGGCTCTTCATGCAAATTTAGAAGGCTGGAAATTTAGACGGCTGGAAAGGCGTCTCAAGTCGCCCGGTCGTCATCCAGGCGTCCAGCATGTGTTTCACCAGCCGCTGCGGCTTCCGGCCTGGCCTGATGGCAGACACACCACCCGCATCGCTTTTATCCTGCGCGACTTGGAACCGTCTTTCGTCGAAACCTCGTGGCAGGCGCTGACTGGGCTCGTCGAGTCCGGCGGCGCGGTACTCGCCGTCAATCCCCTTGCTCCGCCCAAAGGCGGTTTCTTCGCTTGAAATCGCGCTTCAAGCGGATATTTAGTGAAGAAACAAGAATGACGTAAGGAACGGCGTGGCGCTGCGGCAACGGCTCGACAAATGGCTGTGGTTCGCGCGTGTGGCGAGGACGCGTGGCCTCGCGGCGCGGCTTGTCGCCGAGGGCCACGTGCGGCTCAATGCGCGTCGCGTTGAAATCCCAGCCAAAACGGTCGGACCAGGCGATGTCCTGACGATCGCGCTGGAGCGGCACGTGCGGGTTCTTAAGGTCGTGGCTCCCGGCGCGCGCCGGGGCGGCTTTTCCCAGGCTTCTCTGTTGTTCGAGGAATTGTCGGACCCAGGGCTTTGCCGCCCGGACCCTATTTAGAAACACTTGAACATTCCCCGGACAGCGGTTTTGGCAAAAATCTTGCAAAAAATCCTTGGACTATTTGGCTCAACCCCGCTAAAGCGAAGCATCCACATGGAATAGATCGAGTGCTGCACTCGGGCGTCGTCAAGGTGTCGCGCGGGCGAAGGCGCGTTTCTGGAATTTTGGACATACCGTGGAGTTCCGGTCCATGGCGCCGTTCTCGATTTCCCGCTATTTCGGTGGGACAGCACAAGTCGAGGCCGTGGGTGGCCGCGCTGCCGATGCGGCGTTCGCCCGCGAAGGAAAATGACCATGACCTATGTCGTCGTCGAAAACTGCATCAAATGCAAATACATGGATTGCGTCGAGGTCTGCCCCGTGGATTGTTTCTACGAGGGCGAGAATATGCTTGTGATCCATCCGGATGAATGCATTGACTGCGGCGTCTGCGAGCCCGAGTGCCCGGCCGATGCGATCAAGCCGGATACCGAACCGGGGCTCGAAAAATGGCTAAAGCTTAACCTCGACATGTCGCTGTCCTGGCCGAATGTCACGATTAAGCGCGAAGCCCCCCCGGAAGCCAAGACATTCGACGGCGTGCCCGGCAAGCTAGAGGCTTATTTTTCGGCTAACCCAGGCCAAGGAGACTAAGCGCGCCCCGATCCAGCGGAACCAGTCGACCGGACCCTGCTCAAATCAATGAGTTGGAGCATGTCCTGATCGAAAAAGTCGAGCAACTTTTTCTGGACATGCTGGAACGCCACAGTTCAGTCCCTTGCCCATCGCCCAAAAAAAAACCCGCGCTTACGCGGCGAACCGGGTTGAACCTGCCCGCGAGGAGTATATCTTTTGATCTTTGCTCCTTTTTGTGCCACACTGTCTCTTGGCGGCCGTCAAATGTGGCAATTCGCGGTCTCCTGCGTCTTGGAGGCCTGAAGGGCGCCGGGACAAGGGTTCCCTGACGGTGCCGCCGAAATTTGTTGCGTCAATCCGGCCAAGTCATGGACGGACGATCGTCGTTGAGGAGCGTCCCGCTTCGCGTCTCCAGGGCCGAAATTCAGAGTTTCCGAACGGCTGAGGGGTGCCCGCCGTCGAGAGTCGTCTCGTCTCCAAAGCGGGACAGGGAAAGGAGCGCGCTTGTTATGGCGTCTGTCAAGAAGACCATGAAATCCAAGACAAAACAGGCGAACAAGACAAAACACGCGAAACAGCCGGCGACCCCCAAGGCAAAAGCGTCGAAACAATCCGCCGTGCTCAAAGCCAAGCGGGCCGCCGCCGCGTGGGCGCTTGCTTCCAAGAAGCCAGCAACCAACAAATCCTGGCGCAAAACGAAAACAAAAACAGCAGTAGTGACCCGCCGCGCGAGTAGCCCCGTCGCGGCAAAGCCGGCGGCCAGGAAAAAGGCTTCTGGGGCACGTGCCGCGCCGCCCCCGAGCAACACGATCCGCGCCGCAAAGAAGGGCACGACTCGGAGTGCTAAGCCGGTGCTCGCCCACGCTACCGGCGCCAAGCGCGGCGCGTCCGCACGCGCGAAGGCAAAAGCGGTCTCGGGCAAGACTGCAAGGGCTTCCTCCGTCAACAAGCCTGCGCGGGCAATGCCGGCGGCCGCGCCGAAAAGGACGCCGGCCATCCGCAGCGTTGACGCCAAACCGGCGATGACCGTGCGCAAGGCCTCCGGGTCACCGACTCGCACCGCGCAAAAGACGGCCGCAAGCAAGGCGGCCGCGGCGGCGATTCTCGCCCTCAAGCGAAACGCGGCAACGCTTTCCGAGGCGCGCAAGCAAGCCTCGCCGCCTGTCGGCAGGCCGACCGGAAAATCCTCGAAGCTGGATTTGGCCTCAAAAGAGCGGGCGGTGATCAAGAAATCCGAGCAGGAAATATCCACAGGATCTGGTTTGGGCCCAACGGACGCCATTGCCGCGCGCGTATCGGGGAAGCGGGGGGCACCTGGCAGCCCATCGCAAGCCGCCGCCGCCAAGGGTTCAGGCAAGCCTTTTGCCGCGAGGATCACTGCGAAGACGCTGAACCCCCAGAAGCCGCCGTCCATCGAGAGAAGGCCAGGCGCGCGGGCGACCGCACGCCTCGATGCCGCCCAAACGAACATGGCGGAAGCAAAGCCTGGCGAGAAATCGGTTCTCCCGGCGCATAAGCCGGCGAAGACCGCGACCCCCCAGCGGCAACTGTTCAAGCCGCATGAGTATGTGGTCTATCCGGCCCATGGCGTCGGTCAGATCGTCGCCATCGAGGAGCAAGAAGTCGCTGGCTTCAAACTCGAGCTTTTTGTGGTCAGATTCGTCAGAGACAAGATGATCCTCAAGGTGCCAACACCGAAGGCTGCCAGTGTCGGAATGCGGAGGCTCGCAGATGCCCCCGCCGTTAAGGCGGCATTGGACACTTTGACGGGCCGGGCCCGCATCAAGCGGACCATGTGGTCGCGCCGGGCGCAAGAATATGAAGCCAAGATCAACTCCGGCGATTTAAAGGCGATTGCCGAAGTGGTGCGTGATCTCTACCGCTCCGATACGCAGCCCGAGCAATCCTACTCCGAACGGCAACTCTACGAGACCGCGCTCGATCGCATGGCGCGCGAAATCCTTGTCGTGCAAAAGTTGACCGAAACGGAGTCGTTGAAAGTGATCGAAACGCAACTGCAAAAAGGCCCGCGCCGCGGCAAGACCGAAGAAAGCGAGGCCGAGGAAGCCGAGATCGAGCAAGCGGCCTGAACCCCCTTTAGCAAGGAGGAAAGCCCGGCGGCTTAGCCGGGCTTTTTGGTCTGAGGCCTCTCTTTGGACCCGCGCTAGGCTGTGAGCTTTCGCGACGTTGTCCCGATAAACTGGCGTTGCGAAGCTTCAGACACCTGGAAAACAGTCTGCCGCGATGGGTCGCGCGCCCAACGTGCCAGAACGGCCTTTGTGATCAGTCCATCCCAAAAAGGCTGCGTAGCCAGACTCATCCCCGTGCTGTCGCACAAGTCGAGGCGCCGAGACGCGCGCTGGACCGGCAAGCAGATCGCAAAATGAGGCCGGCGTGTCGCCGGCCACCGTCAGCCGCGTCTTGCGGCGCTACGAACGCGAGCACGCGGTGAACGCATCCACATCGACATCAAAAAACTCGGGTGTTTCAATGAGATCGGCATCGCATCCCCGGCGATCGCACAGGCCAAAGCAATCATCGCGGTGGCCGATGGGAGCTCGCCCATGTTTGCATCAACGATTCCTCTCGCCGCGCTTTCTCCGGGATCATGCCGAACGAAAAGCATGCCAACGCGGTGACAAACCTGCTCTTGCATCGCGGAGGGCAACGGATAGGATGGATTAAACGGGCGGGATCGCAGGCTCCGCTAAGTGATTAGCGCGATGGCGCAGCCTGCGGCAGAACCGGGAAATGCCGCGCTTAGGTACGTTCGCCTAAGGGCGTGACAATGGAGTGCGCGCGAACTCCGCGGCGCACATCGAGATTAAATTATTTAGTCGTGGATCGATCCCTGGCTCCGCGGGAGCAGTGATATTTGGCGAAAAATGAGGACCGGAAAATGAGCATGAATCGCGCCTATCGCAACCCGAACGAAATGCCGGCGGTGGTTCCGATTTTTCCGCTTGCGGGCGCCCTGTTGCTGCCGCGTGGCGAATTGCCTCTCAATGTCTTTGAGCAACGCTACCTCGCCATGGTGGACGATGCCATGAAAGGCGAGCGTATCGTCGGCATGATCCAACCCGACCCCGAGGCAGGAGCGGGAGCTGTCGTGCCGCCCCTGTTTTCGGTCGGGTGCGCCGGGCGCATCACTCAGCTCGCCGAAACGGGCGACGGGCGCTACCTCGTCACGCTGACCGGCATCGCGCGGTTCAAGATCGTCGAGGAGATCGCCGCGGTGACGCCTTACCGGCAATGCCGCGCCGATTTCGGCCCGTTTTCCGTCGATTTCAGTCCACGCGCGGGCGAGGATCAGGTCGATCGCGACGGCGTGTTGCGCACTTTGCGCGACTTCGCCGAGACCAACCATCTCCAAATCGATTGGAACAGCATCCACGATGCGCCAAACGAGGCGCTGGTCAATGCGCTGTCCATGATGAGTCCGTGCACCCCCAAGGAAAAGCAGGCGCTCCTCGAAGCACGCGACCTGAAAGGCCGGGCGGATGTGCTTGTGGCGATTACCGAAATCGAACTCGCCCGCGGGAGAAGCGCGTCGACCCCCTTGCACTAAACAAGACGGCGTTTGGCTGACTTGGGCGATATAGGTTAGAATCTTTTTTCTCACGGACACCGGCAGCCGCTTTCCGGAAACGATGCTTAGGCCACCCGGGATGGCTGGTCCCGTGCGAATTTCCACGGACCACAAATGCGGGAGGACAAACCGATGGCGGGTAAGGATAAAGAATCAGGCGCCAAGCAAGAAGCTCCGGAACCTTCCCGGATCGATCCGCGGCTGCTTGAAATCCTGGTGTGTCCGCGCACCAAGACGACGCTCGAATACGATGCGCAAAATCAGGAATTGATTTCTCGCGCGGCAAAACTTGCCTATCCGATCCGCGACGGCATCCCGATCATGCTTCCGGAAGAAGCACGCCCTCTGGATGAATAGAGCGGGATATGTGCAACGCGTCGGCTGCCGGCTTGCGTTGTTGGGAAGCGGGGAACGCTCGTTCGCGCGGTGCCGATGCCGATTGCGGTTAAGGCTTGACTGGAGCCGCCGCGCGGCTCACGTCAGGCTTCCCGAGAGGGAGTCGCGCGGACCATGTCGAATGCTGTCGCAGAGCTTTTAACTATTCTCGATCTCGAACGGATCGAGGAAAATATTTTTCGCGGGCGTAGCCCGCAAGTTGGCTGGCAACGCGTGTTCGGCGGGCTTGTGGTCGCGCAAGCCCTCGTGGCTGCGGCCCGCACCGTCGAAGGACGCGCGCCGCATTCGTTGCATGGTTATTTTCTGTTGCCTGGCGATCCGGCCGTGCCGATCGTCTATGAAGTCG
>DATARJ010000208.1:0-3188 GCA_036264205.1 Methylocella sp. | reverse complement strand
TAATTCAACGCATCAGTACCGCAGATGTCTCTTAACGATAGATCTCGCGCGTTATCGCTTTGCAGAAACGCCTCGTATCCCAAAATGTAACCGACAACTTTGGGGGCCGGTTTGGAGCAGGCGATCCATGCTTTTGCACTCTGCCGCATAAGATCTACACCTAATCCAAAATGCAGCCGGGCCGCTTCGAGATTGTCGTTCCACGGAGGCTCTCGAAAAGCGTGATATGCGAGATCGGACATCTCTGTTATCATGCTACCCGATGCGTCTTCCATCAAATCTTTGACCAAAATCGGTGAAATGTCTATTTCGTCCAATCTTGCGACTCCGCTATTTACTCTCAATATGCACCGGTTCGTCGATCTATATTAAAAAACCTGATTATTCCGACACGTTGTTGACGCTGAGCTTGCCGCCTTCGACGGATGTTGGCAACACCAAATCCTCGACATGACGGCTCCCATCACCTACTTCATATCCCTTTTAAGCAGGTCCTAGGTAAATGCTACGCCACCCATGAAATTGCGGACAGCGGTGATATCATAATGTTCTGCTTGTCCACCTCCTGCCCCCTTATTTCGCGCGATGGACGCGCCCGGCTCGCTCACCTACAACCACTGGCGGCGACATGGCCGCGGTGTCACGCCTCGACCTGCGTGCTGCTGTTGCGGGGCATTGGATGTTCAAAAAGATCCTCATCGCGAACCGTGGCGAGATCGCCTGCCGGGTGATTGCGACGGCGCAACGAATGGGAATTGCGACCGTCGCCGTCTATTCCGATGCCGACAAGGATTCGCCGCACGTGGATATGGCGGATGAGTCCGTGCGGATCGGTCCGCCGCCCGCGGCGAAAAGTTATCTCGTCATCGAAAACATTGTCGCGGCCTGCAAGGCGACGCGCGCGGACGCGGTGCATCCGGGCTACGGTTTTTTGTCGGAGCAGACGGCGTTCGCCCGTATATTGGACGCAAATAACATCGCCTTCATCGGCCCGCACCCGAAGGCCATCGACGCGATGGGCGACAAAATCGAAGCGAAGAAACTCGCTCAATTGGCGGGTGTCGCGACCGTGCCGGGATTTCCCGGCGTCATCGACGACATAACGCAGGCTGCGGAAATCGCCGATGCCATAGGCTATCCGGTGATGATCAAGGCCTCGGCCGGCGGCGGCGGCAGAGGGATGCGCATCGTCTCCGCGCGCAAGGAGATCGCGGAAAATTTTGTCCGCGCGCGGTCGGAAGCGAAATCTGCTTTCGGCGAAGGCCGGGTGTTCATCGAAAAATTTATCGCCGATTCGCGCCACATCGAAGTTCAAGTACTGGGCGACAAGCACGGAAACGTCATCCATTTTGGCGAACGCGAATGTTCCATCCAACGCCGCTATCAAAAATTGATCGAGGAAGCTCCCTCTCCCTTCATCGACGACGAAACTCGCCGCAAGATAGGCGAATGGGCGATTGCGCTGGCTGAAGCGGTCAACTACGATTCGGCCGGCACGGTCGAATTTATCGTTGGCGAAGACAAGAATTTCTATTTCCTCGAAATGAACACACGGCTGCAAGTCGAGCATCCGGTGACCGAGCTTGTCGCCGGCATCGACCTCGTCGAACAGATGATCCGGTCGGCCTCCGGCGAGAAATTGCCGGCCGGTCAGGCCGACGTGCATCTGAAAGGCTGTGCGATCGAAAGCCGGGTCCTTGCGGAAGACCCGGCGCGGAATTTTTTGCCCTCGACCGGACGCCTCAGGACCTACCGGCCACCGCCGCCCGGCCATCGCAACGGTGCGACGCTGCGCATCGATTCAGGCGTCCGCGAAGGCAGCGAGATCTCGATCCATTACGATCCGCTGATCGCGAAAATCGTGACCCATGCGGAGGATCGAACGGCAGCCATAAAAGCCCAGACCCAAGCGCTCGATTCGTTTGTCATCGAGGGTGTCACCGGCAATATTACTTTTCTCGCCGCCGTGATGGCGCACAGGCGCTTTCGGGCGGGCGACCTCTCGACCGGCTTCATCGCCGAGGAATACCCGCGTGGCTTTACTCCGCTTACGCCGGAAGGAGAGAGCGCGCACCTGTTCGCGAGCGTCGCGGCGGCGGCCGATCATGTGACGAATGAACGCAAGCGCGCGATCTCGGGCCAGACGTTCACCGCGCGCCCAGTCCGGTTTGCCCGAGCGCGCGCGCTCATGCTTGGCAAAAATCGGCATGACGTGACCCTCGATGGCACGGACGAAGGGCTGGCTGTGCGATTTGAGAAGACCGGGTACGCGCATATCTGCAGTTCCGATTGGGTCCCAGGTCAGCCAGTTTGGAACGGCACAATCGACGGCGAAAGGGTCGCGGTTCAGCTGCGCCCCATTCTCAATGGCTATACTTTGGCGCACGCTGGCTTTGTGGTTGACGCGAAGGTCTACACGCGGCGCGAGGCGGATCTTGCCGCGCTCATGCCAGAGAAAAAAGCATCTGGCGGCTCGAAATTGCTGCGATCTCCAATGCCCGCCCTCGTCAAATCGATCGAGGTGGCCGCCGGCCAGATGGTGAAATCGGGCGAACCCCTCTGCATCATCGAGGCGATGAAAATGGAAACCGTTTTGCGCGCCGAAAGCGATGTGACCGTGGGCAAAATAAACGTAAAGGCAGGCGACTCCATCGCGGTCGATGCCGTCATCATGGCGTTTGCGTGAGGCGGCCTCAGGGTCGCGAACATTGGCCGAACGTTCCGCAAGACCGTCGGAGCGAGAAACGCTCATGCGGCCCCGGTTCACGGGCGACGACGTGAACGAGAGGATGTCCTGCTGGCGGATACCATGCGCTTTTTGCTTTCGCCAAGCCGTCGCGTGGGCTAAACAGCAGCGTTTGGCCGAAGTCAATGCGTGGAAGGTGATATTCGCGATCGATCGAGCCAAGAGGCAGCACGTCCGCAAGGCAAGGCGGCGATGGCCCTTGGCGCCGTCTAAAGGGACGGGGGCGAAAACCGTCCGCAATTTCCCTCGAGCGTTACCTTGCGCGATGCTACGGTTCCTCCTTGTTCGCCATGCCGAAGCCGGTGCTCCCTCATCCGAGGGCGACCCTGAGAGGCGGTTGACGGCGCAAGGCCGCGCCGACGCGGCGCGAATGGGCGGCTATTTTCGCGCATCCGGTCTCGTTTTCGATCTCGCCCTTGTTTCGCCGGCACGGCGCGCGTGC
>DATARJ010000190.1:0-3004 GCA_036264205.1 Methylocella sp. | reverse complement strand
GTGCTCCTCGCGACACTTGCGGCGGTCACGGCGCAGTGGATGCCAAACTGGAAGGCGGGCTTTGACCGCGTGGAAAGGGTCGATCTGCTCGGTCTCGGTCTAGACCGGATTGTCGCCGATCTTGCCGCGGCCGAATTCGTGTCGCCGGGCGGCGAGAACGCGCGGCCGCTCTTCGACGGGACGCCATCGTCGGTGACCTTCGTGCGATCCGCGATTGGCCCAAATGCATCGGCCGGGCTCGAAATTGTGCGCCTTGGCGAAACGGACGACCCGCGGGGCCGCGTCCTGGTCCGCGCCCGGGTCCCGTTTGTGCCGGTCACGGCTCAGGCTCTCGACGAGCTTGAGTTCACCAATCCAATCGTGCTGGTGCGTCCGCCGTTTCACGTTTCCTTCGCCTTCGCCGGCAGCGACCGCATCTGGCAAGAAACATGGCATGATGTCGTGCAATTGCCGGATGCGGTCCGCGTGACTGTTCGCAATGCCGCGACCGACCAGATCTTGCCGGTCTCGACGGCGACTTTGCTCAATGTGAACGCGCCGGCCGAATGCGTGCGGGGCACCGGAACCGGGTGCGGCGGCCAAAATAACCGAGCAGCGATCCCAAACGGACCCGGGACGACACAGCCCGGGACGAGAGAGCCCGGGCCAGGACCGCCGTCCCAGTAAGCCGCTCTGCCCCAAGCGAACCTCGCCGCCTAACGGCGAGGTCGTTAGGCCGGACTTTTCGAGTGGATCCCGATTGGCGTCAAGAATATGCGGCAAAGTGGTAAAGAGTCTTTTCATGCCTCCGCAACGTAAGAATGCTCCAGCCGCGGACGGCTTTATTATCGTCGCGGTGCTCTGGATTCTCGCCGCCCTGGCGGCGCTCGCCTCCGTCTACGCGGTGTATGTCGCCAACACCGCGATGGCCGCGCGTGTGTACGACTCCAGGCTGCAGACCGAAGCTCTGATTGCCGCTGGGCTCGAACTCACCGCCTACCGGTTGATTGGGTTCGACGACGCTTCGCGCCCAACTTCGGGCACCTTCGACTTCCAACTGGGACAATCCCATGTTGCTGTGGGGTTTCGTTCCGAGGGGGCGCGAATCGACCTCAACCTCGCACCCAAGGCATTGCTTTCCGGCTTGTGCGTTGTGCTCGGCGCAAAGCCCGAGGACGCGGATTCCTATGCGGATCGCATCGTTGCCTGGCGGACAAAACCGGGGCCGGGCAATCAAAACCGGGAAGCCGAGGCATATAAATCCGCGGGCTTAAACTATGGGCCGCGGCAGGCCCCATTTCAGAATGCCGCCGAATTGCGGCTTGTGCGGGGATTGCCGGCGGCGCTCGTGGACAACGCTCTCGCCTTTGTGACGGTTTTCAACGGCCAGGCCGAGATCGATGTCAACGAGGCCGCGCCAGAGGTGGTCGCGGCCTTGCCCCAAATCAATCCAAACGTGGTCGAAGCGATTCTCGAGCGCCGGAATCCCCAAAATCCGCGAGCGGTTTTGAGTCTGCTTGGCGCGGCGGGGGCCAGCGTCGCGGTCGGCGGTCGCAAGGCGACACGGGCCGCCGTTCACATCACCCTTGACACCGGTCGCCAGGTGAACGCCGATATCGTTCTCCTCATTACCGAGAATAATAGCCTCGAACCCTATCGCATTTTAGCCTGGCACGACGATTTTGACGGCCCCGTCTGAGTTGGGACCGAGAACGGAGAGTGAATGAGCTCCTATCGCGCAGTTGTTGAAGCGTCGTCCCGCTGGATCGACCGTGTCGCAACGACGATCGTCGAGGGCCGTGAATCCCTACGCTCAAGGCATCTCTACCAGCTCGTCGAGCAGCAGGACGGCGCATTCGTGCTGCAAGGGACCTCGCCAAGGGAAGCTTTGGACGCGGCTGGGGGACCCGTTCACATCGTCGATGGGCATATCGATGCCTCCGTTTCGGCCAAACTGGCAGAAATACTGCGCGGAGCCGAAGTCCAACTCGTGCTGCAACCCAATCGTTTCATGTTCCGGCTGCTCGAGTTGCCGCGCCGTGCGTCGGATTTCCTCGAAGGAATTATCCGCGCTCAGATTGACCGCTTGACGCCGTGGAGCGCCGCCGATGTGGCGTTCGGTTGGTATCCTTCGACCGATACCTCCAATGACCGGATGGCGGTCACAATCGCCGCGACGGCGCGGATGCTGATCGCGCCGTTCATAAGCGCGATCGCTGGTCTCGGCGCCGACACGATCGTTGTATCGGCGGCATTGCAACAACCCCGACCGGATATCGCGGCCATTAAGATATGCGAACAGAAGGCCGGACGGGTGGCCGGACAGCGCCGTATCCGGCATATTCTGATCGGGCTGCTTGCCGCTGCCGGTGTTTTTTGCGCGGTGTCGGTCGCGGCGAGTGCCGTCATCGGCGGCGTGATCGAGGCGCAACGAGATGAATTGACGCGCCGAATCGCGGAGCGCCGCGCCGCGATCCAACTGGGCCACGACGGGGCGAGCGAGGCGGCGCTTGATTTGCAACGGCACAAGCATGAAACGCCATCGAGCGTCATTGTCATCGAAGCCTTATCGCGGGTGCTGCCGGACGATACTTATCTGACCGAGTTCAGAATCCTTGGCGACAAATTGCAGATCGTCGGCATGACGCGAGATGCTCCAGCATTGATCCGCCTCATCGAACAAACCTCGCATTTTACCCGCGCGACCTTTTTTGCCCCGACAACGCGATCGCCCTCGGAGTCGGGCGAGCATTTCTCCATCGAGGCTCATATCGAGCCGGTTTACACGCCAGGTCTATGATAAGCCCCATGCTTCGCACGCATCCGATCCGAAAAATGCTTACCCGTTCGCACGCCGTCCCTCTTCTGGGTTATGCCGCGCTCATCATCGGTTTGGCCGTTATTGCCTGGCTCGCGCTTGCAAGCCTTGCCGGCGATTACGCGGACTACGCGGCCGCCGCGGATTTGCTCGGCCGTCTCGAAGGTAGCAAGCCTTCCTCCGGCCCATCCGGCCTTGCGGCCGGCC
>DATARJ010000151.1:0-2746 GCA_036264205.1 Methylocella sp. | reverse complement strand
GTTGATTTTAGGCGTCCGCACCGTGGCAGTGAAGCCGCTTTACGCGTCCGGGTATCCTCCCAAGACTTGGACCGCTATCCCGAAATCTCGTTACCGAGATGGCGGTTTCGGGATTGCGCGAAAATATTGGTAATCGATCTGTGGGCTGTTGTCACGAGGTTGCCCACCCCAAACGGCAAAAAAATACCTCCGCAATTTCCCGCCCTTGTGTTTCCGGCGCGGTTCCGGTTTCACTGCCGCGGCCCTTAGCGAGTGTCCATGCGCCTTTCCCGGTTCTTCCTGCCCAATCTACGCGAAACCCCGAAGGAGGCAGAGATCGCCTCCCACCGGCTGATGCTGCGCGCCGGCATGATCCGCCAGGAGGCGGCCGGGATTTATGCCTTCCTGCCGCTCGGACTGCGCGTGCTCAAAAAGGTCTGCGAGATCGTGCGCGAGGAGCAGGACCGTTCGGGCGCCATCGAGCTTTTGATGCCGACCATCCAGTCCGCCGATCTGTGGCGCGAAAGCGGCCGTTACGAAGCCTACGGCAAGGAGATGCTCCGCATAAAGGACCGCCACGAGCGCGACATGCTCTACGGCCCGACCAACGAGGAAATGATCACGGCGATCTTCCGCAGCTATGTGCGCTCGTACAAGGACCTGCCGCTCAACCTCTACCATATCCAATGGAAGTTCCGCGACGAGGTGCGGCCGCGCTTCGGCCTGATGCGCGGCCGCGAATTTTTGATGAAGGACGCTTACTCGTTCGACCTCGACTTCGCCGGCGCCAAGCACGCCTATAACCGCATGTTCGTCGCCTACTTGCGCACCTTTGCCCGCATGGGGCTGCGCTCGATCCCGATGGTCGCGGAGAGCGGCCCGATCGGCGGCAATCTGTCCCACGAATTCATCATCCTCGCCGACACCGGCGAGAGCGAAGTGTTTTGCCACAAGGACTATCTGGACTTCGAGGTTCCCGGCCCGGACGTCGATTTCACCCATGTCGGCCGCCTGCAGGCGATCGTCGACAAATGGACCTCGCTCTATGCCGCGACCTCGGAGAAGCACGACGTGGCGGCCTACGAGGCATTGCCGGCCGACAAGCGGGTGTCGGCGCGCGGCATCGAGGTCGGGCATATTTTCTATTTCGGCACCAAATATTCCGAACCGATGAAGGCTTTGGTGACCGGACCCGACGGCGCCGACCACCCGGTGCATATGGGCTCCTACGGCATCGGCCCGAGCCGGCTCGTTGCCGCCATCATCGAGGCCTCCCACGACGAGGCCGGGATCATCTGGCCCGAGCCGGTGGCGCCGTTCAAAGCCATGATCCTCAATCTCAAGCAGGGAGCGAGCGACACCGACGCGGCTTGCGAAAGGCTTTACGCGGAACTGTCCGCAAAAGGCATCGACACGCTCTATCACGACCGCGACGAGCGGCCCGGCTCGAAATTCGCCATGGCCGACCTGATCGGCGTGCCCTGGCAGATCCTGGTCGGGCCGCGCAGCCTGGCCGAAGGCAAGGTCGAGGTGAAACGGCGCGCCGACGGCACGCGGGAGCTCATGACGCCGGCCGACGCGGTGGCCCGGCTCAGTTCATGAATTTTGCGCGGCGGCGGCTTGCCGAACGGCTGACGGCGGGGATTCCTGAACGCGCAGGCGCTTTGATCCGAAGGCACGCTAACGCTGGCAATTGGCAGGACGGCAGTTCCGGACGTTAAGCGCCCGCCAGCCGCCAATCTTGTTGCATGTGCCGGGAGGGCAATAGCCGGAATTCGGGTAATCCCACCATCTGGCGGCAGCCGGCGCCGGGAATGCCGCGTCGAAAATAAAGAACGTGGCGGCGATGGCCGCGACCAAAACGAGACGGAGATTGTTCATCGGACTGCTCCCTTTTTCGGACTGTTCCCTTTTAATGACGCCGCTCCGGTCACTCGACGCGATTGAGAACGGCATCTTTGCCACGCTGGTGTCGGATCAACTGGGTTACCTCGCCGTTCTGGTCTGTGACAAAGCTGATCTGCACCGGCAGTGATTGGCTTGCGGTACCTTGGGCATGTGTCGTCGTTGAATTAATCGAAAGACATAGGGAGTTCTCTTCGCACCAAGCGAATAGAGGACAAACGTGCTCGCAACTATGACACCGCCGTGATTTCACTCAGCAATGGCTGCATTGCGCACGAGGGCTGCCGTGCAGGTTCGGGTCTGTTGGCCTTCCGGCATCGTCCAGGCCTGCGTTCCGGTGAGCGTCCCGCTTTTTTCGGTGAGCACGCCGCCATAGCTGCCCTGGTAGCTCGATCCGCCGGCTTTCCAATTTGAGCTAAGTTTAATCGTGCCGTCGTCCGCAATAGTGCCGGTTGCGATCTCGCTGCCGACCACAACGGTACCTTTGCGATTGAAAACGGGGCGCGCGGCGACCACGTTCTTTCCGGTGACTATGACGTCGAAAGGGGCTCGCAACATAAATTGCGTTGTATTCAACTTGTCGCAAACAAGCGTTCCGCGGTAGGTACCATCAAACCCGTCCGCTGCTGCCGGATGGGACATTGGAACGAAAATGACGGTCGCCAGACCTATGGCCTCAACCGATTTCCACAGCATGAACGCCTCCTTCGTCGCTCATCGTTATGTTGCCCATGTTAAGGCTACGTACTTTATCGCAAGGGTGTCTTGCGAGCGCTTCGTGGCGAGGAAAGTCATCCATCCGAACTACTTTACTTGCAGCGGGTTTTGTTGCTCCAGCACTTGGTCGTGCCTTCGTAATGAA
>DATARJ010000353.1:0-2709 GCA_036264205.1 Methylocella sp. | reverse complement strand
CCAATTGGCTGGCGGCGGCGTCGGGGCGGGCTCCGCGGCGCGGGCATAGCCGGCGAGGACGAGGAACGTGCCGGCGCAGAGGGCTGGCACGAGGAGGGATTTCGGCCGACGAGGCATCGCGTATCTCCGAGCAGAGTCATTGGTCGTCACGCAGCGTGCACCGCAAAATTTTTTTTGCAATATCTCTCGCGATTCCGCACGCGTTTCTTTCGCCGCCCGATGCACATTTGCCACAGTTTGCGCAAAAAGCTGGCACGCCGCCTCCAAACAGGCTCACGAGCATTTTTATTTGAAGGGCTTGGCACCTTAGCGGCATTCGAGGCGTCGAGATTCGACATCAAAACGCCAGTGCCTTGGCCTCCTTGACGCCGGGCAGCGTCGCGATTTCGGCGAGCACCTTTTCCGGGACCGGGCCGTCCACCTCGACGAGCGCGATCGCGGAGCCGCCCTCCCGGTCGCGGCCGAGCGCGAATGTCGCGATATTGATCGCGGCATTGCCGAGAAGGGTCGCGAAACGGCCGATGAAACCCGGCTTGTCTTCATTGCTGACGTAAATCATCACGGGTGCGACCAGCGCGTCGACTTCGATCCCATTGATCGCAACGATGCGCGGCTTTCCATCGTGAAAAACAGTGCCGGAGACCGAGCGGTCGTGTTCTTGCGTTGCAACCGACAGGCTTACGAGCGATTGGTAATCGGCGTCGGCGGCGCGAGTTACTTCGTCGATCGCGATGCCCCGCTCCTTTGCCACCCCCGGCGCGGAAACAATATTGACACCCGCGAGCAGGGGCCGCAAAAGCCCGGCGATCGCCGATGCGGTCAACGCTTTCGTGTTCAATTGCGCCACCTCGCCCTCATAGGTGATCGCCACCCTTTTAATCCCGCTATCGACGAACTGCCCGGCAAACGAACCGAGGCGGCCGGCGAGCGCGATGAAGGGCTTGAGTTTAAGGGCTTCCTCGGCGGT
This sequence comes from Methylocella sp., assembly GCA_036264205.1. Lineage (GTDB taxonomy): Bacteria > Pseudomonadota > Alphaproteobacteria > Rhizobiales > Beijerinckiaceae > Methylocapsa. Next base: position 1,742 of record DATARJ010000353.1, on the reverse strand, counting down.
GATCGAGGGAAAGTTGATCGCGTTCGCAATCGCGCCGCGGATCAGATAATCCGACATCTGCGCGGCGATTTGCATCGCGACATTTTCTTGCGCCTCGCGGGTCGAAGCGCCAAGATGCGGCGTGCAGATCGCATTTGGATGGCCGAAAAGTGGATTTCCCGTTGCCGGTTCATGCCCGAATACATCGAAACCCGCGCCCGCCACATGACCGCTATCGAGGAGCGCGCGGAGGGCACGTTCATCGGCGAGCCCGCCGCGCGCACAATTGACGATCCGCACACCCTTCTTGGTCTTGGCGAGATTTTCCGCCGACAAAATGTTTTTCGTCTGCGCCGTCAGCGGCGTGTGCAACGTGATGAAATCCGCGCTGGCGAGAAGAGTTTCGAGGCCGACTTTCTCAACTCCGAGATCGAGGGCGCGGCCGGGCGAGAGGAAAGGATCGTAGGCGACGACCCGCATGTGCAAGCCAATCGCACGCGAGGCGACGATCGACCCGATAGTGCCGCAGCCGATGATGCCGAGCAGCTTGCCGGTGATCTCGACGCCCATGAAACGTGTCTTTTCCCATTTGCCGGCTTGAGTCGACAAATCGGCCTGGGGAATCTGGCGGGCGAGCGCGAACATCAATGCGATCGCATGTTCGGCGGTGGTAATCGAATTGCCGAACGGCGTATTCATCACGATAATCCCTTTCGCGGTGGCGGCGGGAATGTCGATATTGTCGACGCCGATTCCCGCGCGGCCAATCACTTGCAGCCGCGTCGCGCGCTCAAGTAGTTTTGCGGTGACCTTCGTCACTGAACGAATGGCGAGGCCGTCGAAACCACCGATGACGCTGGCGAGCTTGTCCTTGTTCTTGCCGAGGCCCGGCTGAAAATCGGCCTCGATGCCGCGCTCCTTGAAGATCGCAACGGCGGCGGGCGACAAGGCATCGGAAATCAAAACGCGCGGAGCCAACGGGGATTGTCCTTACAGATCGGCGCGGAAATGCCGGCGCCACCCGGCGAAACCAGGGCTGTTCACGCCGGGACATTCACGTTGCGGCACCGCTGTTGACTCTCGCGGGGCTCAAGCCGCCTTGGCGAGATCGCCCTTGGTATTTGCGAAGGCGAAATCGAGCCAAGGCGTCAGCGCCTCGATATCGCTCGTCTCGATGGTCGCGCCACACCAGATTCGAAGGCCGGGCGGCGCCTCACGATAGGCGCCGATGTCGAACGCCACCATTTCCTTTTCGAGCAAATTTTCGAGCGCTTTCGCGAAAGCGGCCTGGTTCGCTGGCGCGAGCGCCGCGACGGCCGGATCGACCACCTTGAGGCAGACGCTGGTATTCGATCTAATCCTCGGGTCGGCGGCGAGGAAATCCACCCACGGCGTCCGCGCCACCCAGTCGCCGAGCGCTTTCGAATTGGCGTCGGCGCGGGCGATCAGAGCGTCGAGTCCGCCAAGCGATTTTCCCCAATTTAGGGCATCGATATAATCCTCGACGCACATCAGCGAAGGCGTGTTGATGGTTTCGCCCGCGAAAATAGCTTCGATCAATTTGCCGCCATGGGTCAAACGGAAAAGTTTTGGCAATGGCCAGGGCGGCGTGAAGGTCTCCAGTCTCTCCACGGCACGCGGGGAAAGGATCAACATGCCATGCGCGGCCTCGCCCCCAAGCGCCTTTTGCCAGGAGAAAGTGGTGACATCGAGCTTTCCCCAATCGAGGTTTTGGGCGAAAGCGGCGGAGGTCGCGTCGCAGA
>DATARJ010000115.1:0-2742 GCA_036264205.1 Methylocella sp. | reverse complement strand
ATCGCGGATGGCGGCGTCAAATATTCCGGCGATGTCGCAAAAGCAATCGCTGCGGGCGCCGACTGTGTGATGATCGGTTCGCTTTTCGCTGGAACGGATGAGAGTCCGGGCGAGGTCTATCTTTATCAGGGTCGCTCGTTCAAATCCTATCGCGGCATGGGGTCCGTTGGCGCGATGGCACGTGGTTCGGCGGACCGCTATTTCCAGCAAGACATCGCCGATCAATTGAAGCTCGTGCCCGAGGGCGTCGAGGGACAGGTGCCCTACCGCGGTCCGGCGTCGGTGATTCTGCACCAACTGGCCGGGGGATTGCGCGCCGCCATGGGCTATGTCGGAGCCGTGGACATCGCGGAATTCCAGGCGCGCGCGCGGTTTGTGCGAATTTCATCGGCTAGCCTGCGCGAGAGCCATGTGCATGATGTTGAGATCACAAGAGAGAGTCCGAATTATCCGGCAGGCTAGTAAAGGGTCTGGACAGATGAGATTGCCTGACAAGACATCGGATTTGAATACGACGTCGACAATCGCGCGATCGATTGCGATGAGACCGCCCACAACGGCGCATGCTCCCCTCCCGGGCGGGTCATCTCAACAGATGCCCGGCCGCCCGCCTCCACGGCGGTTTGGGTCTCCTCACGGGTCAGGTTTCCCGCGGTTGGTATTATTTATGTCCTGATTACTAGCGGCGCCATCGCCACCCGCGCATTTGCCGGGAAGAAACGCGTCGAAAGCGGCCCAGAAGAGCTCGCGCAATGGATCCCGCTCCATCAGGATTTCGTGACGGGCGTGCGCCAATGTGAGGCACTTGCCGGCCTTGAGGCGGCTCGCGAAATACTCCGTCGCGGCGGTATCGACGAGGCGGTCGGCGCCGGCTGCGAGGACCAAAATCGGAGTCAAGATCCGGCACGGGTACACCACATCCTCGAAGCGCCGCAGGAAGCGAAAGGCCGCATTGATCCAGCCGATCGTCGGGTCGCCGATGGATAGCTCTGGCGTCGCGTCGATGATCGCCGCCGCGCGGGCATGGCGGCTTGAATCGGACGTCAATATATTGCCCTCGAAGCTCGTCGACATATAGGGCTTTGGGCTGCCGCCGGGCACGAAACGGCGGCCCTGCCCGAGCAATACGAGAACCTTGGTGAGAATCCGCATACCGCGCTTGAAGCGCACCCCATAAATGTCAATCATTGGCGCAGTCAGGACCATGCGGGCGAATGGCGAGCGGCCACCATGCGCCTTTGTAAGGGCGATAGCCGCGCCCATGGAATGGCCGAGCGCGAACCACGGGGGCCGACAAAACGGTTCGAGGACCTGTTCCACCAAGGCATCGAGATCGCGCTCAAAAGCCCGGAAATCGCCGATATGGCCTTTGCGGGGATCATTCGCGAGTCGGCCAGAGAGGCCTTGCCCGCGCCAATCCAGGATCGCGACATCGAAGTTCCGGCTGAGCAATTCGCCGATGACCTCAAAATATTTTTCGATGAATTCCGCGCGCCCTGGCAAAATCGCGATCGTTCCGGCGCAAGCCGTGCCGCAGCTCCAGCGCGCCGCTCGCAGGTTCCAATTGTCCCGCGTCACGATGGCGTTGACAACGGCGCCGGGCGGCGCCGGATTTTCCAACATCGTGCAAAGTTCCATCGCGAAATTTCGCTGCGCTGGGCTCGCCCCGCAAGTGATTTTATCCGCCGGCGGGCCTCTTCCGCCGAACGACTTTAACGGCGGAATTTTCGTCTGTCTGCCCCTCTTGCAAAACCAAACCTGCTCCCCAAATCAACGTTGCGCGGGCCGCTTGAGGACGCGCAAACGGAGGCGAGCTTAATTGTCTCGCTCCGCCTCTAAACCTAAAGATGCAACAACTCTTGTCGCTTCATTCAAGGAGGATAGCGAGATGCGTCAGTTTGATCTTTCTCCACTATATCGGTCGACCATCGGGTTCGATCGCTTGTTCACCATGATCGATCAGGCCGCCGGGCTCGAAACCACGCCGAGCTACCCACCCTACGATATCGCGCGTACCGGCGAAAACGCCTACCGGATATCGGTGGCCGTCGCGGGCTTCGGCGCAACGGATCTGTCGATCGAAACCAAGGAAAATGCCCTCACTATCCGTGGTTCGCGGGAACGCGCGGGCGACGGCGAAACGGCGAAGCCGGAAGTGCTCTACCAGGGAATTGCCGCCCGCTCGTTCGAGCGCCGCTTCCAGCTCGCGGATCATGTCCAAGTGACCGGTGCAAGCCTTGAAAACGGCTTACTTCACGTCGATCTTCTGCGTGAACTGCCCGAGGCGCAGAAGCCGCGCCAGATCCCGATCGGAACCGAGGGCGCAAGGCCGATCGGTGAGACGTCAAGGGCCGCATAACCCCGCGCGCTAAGCGGCTCCTCCCACGCACGGCTGAGCGGTGGAAGGGCGTCTCGCATGAGGCGCCCTTTTTTTGCGTTGTGACCACGTTTGTACTTTATAATGCATTGGCGGCTGCCCCGTTTTCATCGCGTTTCTAAAACGCCTGCTCATAAGAGCCAGCAATTTGCCTTGATCGAAGCGCGAATGAAGTCGATGCAAACCGCCTCTGGCAGGAATCCCATTCCATAGGCCATCGCATCGCCACGTGATTCGCGGAGCGCCATGCCGATCTCACTTGCCTATCCGAGTATCGATCCGGTGCTGATCACGATCGGACCCTTGCCAATCCGCTGGTATGCTTTGGCCTATATCGCCGGGCTCGTGCTCGGCTGGGCCTATGC
>DATARJ010000098.1:0-2058 GCA_036264205.1 Methylocella sp. | reverse complement strand
TCCTCGTCGGGCGCGCTCAGCTTTTCCTGGCGCCTGATCATGGCGCCTCGTTTCGTCCTCGATTATCTCGCGGCGCATGAAGCAGCGCATCTCTTGCATATGAACCATTCCACCGCGTTCTGGGCTGCGGTCAGGCGTTTGACGGCTGATACGGAGCGCGCGGAAACCTGGCTCAAGGCGCACGGTTCGGGCCTGCTTCGCTTCGGGGCGGACCACGCTTAGAATCCAATTTCGCTTGTCGCGGAAAAGCTCAACTTGCCGAAGTCGGCACCTTGGCGGCGGCCTCGCTGAGACGCTTGCGGTAAAGCGCGGCGAAATCGATCGGGTCGATGTAAAGCGGCGGAAAGCCGCCCGCGCGCACGGCGTCGGCGATAATTTGGCGCGCGAAAGGAAACAAAAGGCGGGGGCACTCAATCATGACGACCGGATGCATGTCGTTTGGGGCAATATTGCGCAGCCGGAACAGCCCCGCATAGTCGAGCTCGAATTTGAACAGAAGACCGGCGCCCTCGCCGGCCGACCCTTCGAGAAGGATATTCACCTCGAAGTCGGCTTCCGCGACTTGCCGCGCATTGACATTGACCTGGATCGCAATATTCGGCGCTTTCTCCTGCGGCCCCAGGGAGCGTGGCGCATTCGGGTTCTCGAACGAAAAATCCTTGGTGTATTGCACCATCGCGTTGATCGAAGGAGCAATGTCGGCCTGCGCGGCGTCGCCGTTACCTTGTCCGTCAGCCATCGTGAAAGAATCTCCCGCGGCTGCGGGTAGCACGGATGCAGGTTTGCGACAAGCGGACGCGGATGGGATATCGTACCTGCTAATTTTCTGCACAAATCCGGCGCAAAATCCAATAAGATTGGGCATGGAACCCTGCGGAGTTGCTTCGCGCCATGCCAAAGGACGCGCCTCGCCTCTATTTGATCACGCCGCCTATCTCCGATTGGACCCCTTACCCGCTCCTCATCGAGTCGGCGATGGCGGCGTGCGACGTGGCTTGTGTGCTGTTGCGAATCGCCGCGCACAAACAAGACGAGAAAGAGAAGATCGTCCGCGCACTCGTCCCCCAGGTGCAACAGCACGGCGTTGCTTGTCTGGTCGCCGATGATCCTCAATGGGCGGTCCGCGTCAACGTTGATGGCGTCCATATCGATGGAAGCGGGAAAACGCTCGATGTGGCTTTGCGCGCGCTAAAACCCGGCCACATTGTAGGCGCCGGAGGATTGCCGACGCGAGACGCGGCGATGGCCGCCGGCGAGGCGGGCGCCGACTATGTGATGTTCGGCGGACCTTGCGGCGCGGATCCGCATGCAGCCATCGTGGAGCGCGTCGCCTGGTGGGCGGAAATCTTCAACGTCCCTTGCGTTGGCTACGCGGATGATCTCGGCGCGATCGGCGATCTTGTTCGCGCCGGAGCCGATTTCATTGCGCTTGGCGATGCGGTCTTCGCCGATCCGCGCGGTGCTGCGGCGGCCTTGCGCGACGCCGCCCGCCTTATGGCGCCAACGCCGGAAGCGGCCGAATGACCGATCGCTCCGGCAACCGCATTTTGCGGCTGTGCGCCGGTGTGGCGGCGTCATGGGCGGTTTCGCAAGGCGGCGAATTTTTCGCGCATGCGCAAGCCAACCCGACCGCGCAGGAGCCGGCCGGAACTTCTTCCCGAACGCCGTCCAACGCGCTGCCGGAGGCGGATCCCTTGCCGGTTCCAGCGCGGCTCGGCGGCGCGCCGGATATCGCCTTCGCTGCGTATCAGCGGGGCTATTTCGTGACCGCGATGCGCGAGGCAATGAAGCGGATCGACGCCGATCCTGGCGACGGACCGGCAATGACTCTCATCGGCGAGCTTTATTCCCAAGGGCTAGGTGTCCGGCGCGACGCCACCGAAGCAGCCCGCTGGTACAAGCTCGCGGCCGAGCGCTCCGACAGACAGGCCATTTTCGCTCTCGGGATCGCCAAACTGAAGGGCGAGGGCGTGCCGCAGGATCGCGCCGGCGCGGCCGAGCTTTTCGAACAGGCGGCGGCGCAAGACCATTCCGGCGCGATCTACAACCTTGGCGTTC
>DATARJ010000350.1:0-3378 GCA_036264205.1 Methylocella sp. | reverse complement strand
GCGATAGCGGATTGGCAGCGGATAAAAGCCGAGGCCGCTGTCGGGATCGCCGACGAGGGCAACAAAGTGCCCTGCCCGCCCTCTCAGAACGCGATGCGCGCGAAGCCCGTAGAGCCTGCTGCCGTACCCGATGCTGCGGATGTAGCTGCGGTAAAACGAGCCGTTGACGTGCCTATGATAGACAGCCCGTTTGGGAGGCGAATGCGCCTGAGCGGCCGCGGCAGCTGCACATGCGAAGGCCGTGACGATCGCGAGAATCCATGCCTTCCAGCTCCGACGCATCGCCCTGTTCTCCAAACTTCGCCGACGCGGCACCCTTATCGCAATAATCCGCATGCCCCAAATCCTGGCTTCGTACCAACCACGGGGAAAAAGTGCGTTCGCGCAGAGCGTCGTTCCGGTCGATTTCTTCTTCACGCCCCCATCAGCGCCGCCACATGCGCCGCGACGGACCGGGCGAGGCCTTCGAGGTGGTACCCGCCTTCAAGAACCGAGACGATGCGGCCCTTCGCGTGTCTTTCGGCGATCTCCATCAGCTGCGCCGTCGCCCAGGCAAAATCCGCTTCGACAAGATTGAGACCGCCAAGCGGATCGAGACGATGCGCGTCGAACCCGGCCGAGATGACGATCAAATCCGTTCGAAACGCGTCGATACGGGGCAAGATGGCCCCTTCCATCGCCTTCCGGAATATCGCGCCATCGTCGCCCGCCCTGAGCGGCGCGTTGACGATATTGTCATGCTCGCCGCGCTCGTCGCGCGCGCCGGTGCCGGGAAACAGGGGCATTTGATGCGTCGAGGCATAGAGCACCGAAGGATCGGACCAAAAAACCTCCTGGGTTCCATTGCCGTGGTGCACGTCGAAATCGACGATCGCCACCCGTTCGGCACCATGCGCGGCTTGCGCGTGGCGTGCCGCGATCGCCGCATTGTTGAAGAAGCAAAACCCCATCGGCGAGGCGGTCCCGGCATGATGGCCGGGAGGACGCAACGCGGCAAAGGCATTTTTGGCGCCGCCGCGCATGACTTCATCGACAGCCGCCGTAACGGCGCCGACGCAATGGCCGATCGCATCAAAACTATGCGCACTCATCACGGTGTCGGGATCGAGATGGACTTTTCCGCGTAAGGGTGCCGCTGCCTCAATCGCGTCAACATAGTGCGCGGGGTGAACACGCAAGATTGCCGGGCGGTCAAGTCCGGGCGCGTCCGCCCGGACCAGTTTCGCGAAGCGCTCGTGTTCGAGGGTCTCGATTATCGCGCGGATACGGTCTGGACGTTCTGGATGACCAGGACCGGTATCGTGATCGAAATACGATGCGTGGCTCAAAAAAAACGTGGTCACGTAGACAAACTCGCGGGACGCTCGCCGGGCAGGGCCGGCATCATGGGAGCACCGCGGTTATCACTCGGGGCGGAGCCGACGAGGCCGAGGCCACGCCAGGGGCGCAAGTTCTGGCAATCTTCAAGACCTCCCATGTCATTCCCGCAGCCGATTGAGGGAAGATTGTTCGTCGGCGGCAACCCATTATTGTGGAGTGCCTTAATGACCCTGCGAGCTCAGCCGCGCGTCGGCTATCGCTGCGATCAGCGCCGCCATATCTTGCGTTGGGTCGCCCGAAGTTTTGCCCAGCGAAAGATGCTCGACGGTCACATTCGTTTGCAGCGCGCGCAAGATGAGTTTGAAGACGAGCCACACGGAGCGGTGTCGAAACTCCATGCCGAGAGAAATTACCGGCAAACTATTCCAATCGAGTTCGAATTCCGCGCTCCAACCGAAAGATAAGGTTCCGGGTTTAAAAAACAGTTCCACCGATGAATTTACGATGTCCTGAATATTGGCAAACTTTTCGGCGTGGATATAGGCGACGAAATCCGCGACATCGACCAACCGCAATTCGGCGGCAACCGGTTCGAAAGCCGTGCCAAGAGCATTCGCCGGAACTTCGACCTGACCGTCACACTGACCTAACGACATATGGAGACGCTCTCATTTCGCCGATGCCTTGCTTTTAGCATACATAATGTGAATCAATTCCGCTACCGTTATATAAAATTCAGGGCAAAGCCTGATACCGGAAAAATCATGCCGAACCCTGAGCGTGCGATCGGCAGCCTTCTGGTCCTCGGCGGCGCGCGGTCGGGCAAAAGCCGCTACGCGCAAAAGCTCGCGGAAGCCTCCGGCCTTCGGCCGGTCTTGATTGCGACGGCGCAAGCCCATGACGCCGAAATGGCCCTCCGCATTGCCCGCCACGCCGCCTCACGCGACCCGCGCTGGACGCTCGTGGAAGAGCCCGTCGCGCTTGCGGTCGCGCTCCGCCGCGAGGCCCGGAAGGATCGGATCATTGTGATCGATTGCGCGACCCTTTGGCTCAGCAATCTTATCTTGAAAAATGATGATCTCGCCGCCGCGACGCAAGATTTGGTGCAAAGCGTTGCCGGGCTCGCCGGTCCGGTTATCCTCGTCTCGAACGAGGCCGGTTGCGGAATCGTGCCGGAGAATGCGCTCGCGCGGGCGTTCAGGGACGCCCAGGGTCTGCTCAACCAGGCGCTGGCCGAGGCTTGCGAGGCGGTCGTTTCGGTCAACGCCGGGATCGCGCTCTGCCTCAAACCCTCGCCCGAGCCCAATTTTCGTTTCTGAACGGCGTCCTCGCTCCTGCAAGGGTCAATCCACGAGGTTCGCCGCATAATGTTGCGGTTCCTCTTGCATCGGGTTGTTGTAACTGGCATCGGAGGCGGGATCGAGATCCAGCGCTTTCATGAGGCGGCGCGGGCTCAGGCCGGAATCGAGAAGTTCATTGGCTGCGAATAGACGAAAAGCCTGCTCGTTCGTCTCAAAGGGCGGCACGCGGCAACAGCTCAAGTGAATATGGGCGAGTGTTTTGTCGCCCCGGCAGCGTATCCGTGACCGAAACCGGAACGGCGCGCTCGGTTGCCACTCGGGTTCGCACTGACGTCGGCGGCGTTTATCATCAGCTTGTTAGACGGCGCTGCAAAAAACTTCTAACCGGCGAAATGGGTCATCTTATGAAAGTTTTCATTGCTGGCATCGATGGTTACTTAGGATGGCCTCTCGCGCAATATCTCGCTGTTCGTGGGCACGACATTGGTGGTGCAGATAATTTTTTCCGTCGGCGCTGGGTCGAGGAGATGGGCTCCTGTAGCGCTCTGCCAATCGCGCCGATGACCGAAAGGATCGAGGCTTTTTCGCAAGAATTCGGCCGGAAATTGCATTTTTGGGACACTGATCTTCGCTCATTTTCAGCGGTACGAGAACTATTGAGCGCATTTGTGCCGGATGCCATTGTACATCTTGGCGAATGCCCTTCCGCGCCTTATTCAATGATCGATGCTACTCATGCCGCGTTCACGCAGATCAA
>DATARJ010000018.1:0-4449 GCA_036264205.1 Methylocella sp. | reverse complement strand
TGCTGACCTTTTGCCATCGCAATCCTCCTCTGAACGAGGCTCGCTGGTGCGAGCCCGGCGTCCCCCGCGAGGGGCGGGTGTTTCGGTTCTGCAAGCAGCCGCTTGAAGTCGGCGAAAACATCCGCGAGGAGCGTGGCCCGCCTCGGATCTTCGGCGGCCGGCGTCTGCGCAAACAGGATCAGAAGATAACGGGCCTTTGCCACGACTTCAACCCAGTTGGTGGCAGGCGCGGCGAGAAGCAAGTTTTCCAGTTCCTGCTGGCGCGCCTGCGGCGTGGCATGGCCGGCGTCAATCGCGGCGAGCTGACGGCGCAGCCTGGTCGCCTTCTGCGCGGCCAACCCTCGTCGGCCGTCCAGATCGATTGTGTCTTCCGCCAAAATTCGCCCCTTTCAGCGGGCTGTAGGTCGACCGGGCGAATTACAACCCAGTTGGCGCAGCCGTGCCTACACCGCTATGCCTTGCCGGGCGCGGGCGCTGGCCAGTTTTGATCACAATCGAAAGCGGCGGCGGCCGGGACTCTACGTAGCCGTGAAGGATAAGCGAGTCGCTAATCGGTCAGCGAATGCGAAAGCAGATCATCGTTTAACAGCCTCATTCCCTAAAAGCCCGGTCCAAGTTCTTGGCGCCCGAAAAAGCCTTTTCCTGCGCCGCGTCGATCTGGGCCGAGGTCATGTCCATCCCGTTGAAATTCGTGTGATTGAGGATCGCGCCGCGAAAATCGGCGCCGCCAGCCTCGGCCTCGGCGAGCGAGGCGCCGGTGAAGTTCGCGCCTGGAAATTTCGCGAATTGCAGATCGGTCAAGGCGAGATTGGCATTTTCGAAATCGGCCCCGGCGAGATCGGCGGATTTGAGCACGGCACGCATCAGCCCCATCGACTGGTTCCGCATGTCGGCGGCAAGGTCCGCCCCAATGAACTTGGCGTTGCGCAGACTGGCGCGAGACAAATCGGCGGCGACGCGGGCGCCGGAAAAATCGGCGCCGTCGCATTTCGCCTCTTGCATCTGGCTTGCGAAAAGATTGGCTTTCCGCAAGCTCGCGCCGGAAAAATCCGCCGCCATGGCCCAGACCTGATCGAGCACTGCGCCGTCGAGCCTTGCCCGCGAAAAATTTGTCTTGTTCATCCTCGCGGCGCGGAAATTGGCGTTGGAAAAATCAAGCTCGGAAAGATCGAGTCCATTGAGGCTTTTCCCGGAAAGATCGGCGCCGGCGGGCGCCGACTTGAGGCTTGCCTCGACCTCCGCCCGCGTCATCCCGGCCGAGGAAAACATCGGGCTCGAAAGATCGACATGGCGCATCATGTCTTGCGGGTAGGCGGGCGCAAGAAGAAGGCAGGCCGCGGCGGCAGGGATCGTCCATCTTCCGAAACTTTGCACTGACGACGCTCCCTCCGGTTGTTCATCGAATTTTATTTTAATTTCGCAACCATGAGTTCAACCCAAAAGTGGTCAATTTTTGCCGCCCGTCACCATATAACAGCGACGGTCATGCGGAACGACCTTTGAACCAACCTCTCATGACAAAAGAACATCTCGAACCGCTGCACCCTCCCCTTGCCGGGGACACATCTGCCACCCTCACGCTCGCCACGCCCCGCGCGATCGATCTCAATCGGGTCGCGACGAGGCGCGAGCACGACCTGCTTGGCGAAAGGGACGTTCCGGCGGAGGCCTATTGGGGCATCCATACGCTGCGCGCGGTCGAAAACTTCTCGATCACCGGTATTCCGATTGGGCATTTTCCCGAGCTTGTCCGCGCTTTAGCGCTCGTCAAACAGGCGGCGGCGCGCGCCAACCGGCGCCTTAAGCAATTGCCGGCGGGGAAGGCCGATGCGATCGATCGCGCCTGCGATCTCATCGCCAAGGAGGGGCGTTTCCTCGATCAATTCGTGGTTGATGCGGTGCAGGGCGGCGCTGGAACTTCGACCAATATGAACGCCAATGAAGTCGTCGCCAATCTCGCATTGGAATTCTTGGGCCACCGCCGCGGCGAGTACCAGTTTCTTCACCCGATCGACGACGTCAATATGGCCCAGTCGACCAACGATGCCTATCCGACGGCGTTGCGCCTCGCCGTGATCTTCGCCACGGCGCCGCTCATACGGGCGCTGCAAGAACTCGCTTATGCCTTCAAGGCCAAGGCGGTCGAATTCGCCGATGTGCTCAAGATCGGGCGGACCCAATTGCAAGACGCGGTGCCGATGACGCTCGGCCAGGAATTCGACGCGTTTCATACGACCGTGAAGGAAGACATCGACCGTCTGCGTGAGGCCGCCGCTCTGTTTCGGGAGGTGAACCTCGGCGCGACCGCGATCGGCACTGGGATCACCGCCGATCCCCTTTACGCTTCGCTTGCGGTTGAGGAACTGGCGCATGCCGCGGGTGAACCGATGGTGCTCGCCGCCAATCTGATCGAGGCGACGTCCGACATGGGCGCCTTCGTTTTGTTCTCGGCCGTGCTGAAGCGGATTGCCGTAAAACTTTCGAAGATTTGCAACGATCTGCGCTTGCTCTCCTCCGGCCCGCGCGCGGGTTTTGGCGAAATCCGCCTGCCGCCGGTGCAGGCCGGCTCCTCGATCATGCCGGGCAAGGTCAACCCGGTCATCCCCGAGGTCGTGAGCCAGGTCGCCTACCTCGTCATCGGCCACGATCTCACGGTTACGATGTGCGCCGAGGCCGGCCAACTCCAGCTCAATGCGTTCGAGCCGACGATCGGCTTTTCCGTGCTCAAATCGCTGCGGATGCTACGCGCGGCAATTGACACGCTCACAAACCGTTGCGTCAACGGCATTGAGGCGGATCGCGCGCGCTGCCTCGGCCTCGTCGAAAACTCGATCGGCCTGGTGACCGCGCTCGGGCCGGTGCTGGGCTACGAGGCGTGCTCGCGCATCGCCCGCCGGGCGCTCGAGGAACGACGCACGATTGCCGAGGTCGTTGGCGAAGAAGGCATGTTGACCGAGGCAAGGCTCAACGAGCTGCTCCGGCTCGAAGCCATGACAAGGCCCTCGCGGATCGTCATGGCGGCCGCGACAAAGCCGAAGGAATAGAATTCTCGATTTCGCACGTCTTCTCGATCATTCTCCCTGCGCCCTGTCGTGATTGCGTCCAGGGAACGTTTCGGACAGCAATCCAGATGCTGGCCTTCGCGTGCTTTCGATGCACAAAAATGGATTATTGGGCCTTCCGGCGGGGGTCGGGGGGCGCTATCTATATGCCGGCTTGGAAACAAAGACCTGGAGGCGACAATGGCGGACGTCAAATGGCACCTCAAAGGCCGAAATTTTTCCCACTGCAATTGCTCATACGGTTGCCCTTGCCAGTTCAACGCTTTTCCTACCCACGGCAATTGTGAAGCGGTTGTTGGGGTCGTGATTGATGAGGGCCACCATGGCGACACCAAGCTCGACGGGCTGATGTTCGGTGGTGTGTTTTCATGGCCGGGCCCAATTCATGAGGGGCACGGCCAAGCGGTCCCGATCGTCGATGAACGCGCGAGCCCCGCGCAGCGCGAGGCCATCCTCCGCATTATGAGTGGCCAGGACAGCGAACCGGGCGCGACATTCTTTCAGGTCTACGGATCGATGCTTGAAAAGGTTCATGATCCGATCTTCGCCAAGATCGACCTCGATATTGACGTGAATGCGCGCACAGCGCGCTTTATTGTTCCCGATGTTGTGGAAGCGCGGGGTGAGCCGATCATCAATCCGGTGACAAAGAACGAGCACCGCGCGCGGTTCGACATGCCGGACGGCTTTGAATTTACCTTGGCCGAGGTCGGACGCGGCTGGGCCAAGACAAACGGTGCCATCGCGCTCAATCTCGTGGACTCGCACGCTCATTTCGCCGAGTTGAATATCACTGGAACCGGGGTCATTCGCTGACGGCCATGGCCGAGGCAATGCTGGAAATCATCCTCCGGCGCGATCGCATCATCGTGGCGGCGGCGCTCGCCGCGCTAACGGCGCTCGCATGGACTTATGTGCTGTGGCTTGCTGCGGACATGGGTGAAATGGAGATGACCGGATATCGGATGGTTCCCGCCGGCATCGGGCTCATGGCACCCGCTCCCGCTCCATGGCGAGCCATCGAGTTCGTTTACGTGTTCGCCATGTGGGCAGTGATGATGGTCGGCATGATGACCCCGTCCGCCGCGCCGATGATTCTGATCTATGCGCGGGTTGGCCGGCAAGCATCGGCGCAAGGGAAACCGTTTGCAGCGGCTGGTTGGTTCGCCACCGGCGATCTTCTGACCTGGGCCGGCTTCGCGCTCGCCGCCACCGCGGCGCAGTGGGCCCTTGATCGCACGGCCTTGCTCGACCCGAAGATGGCGAGCGCTAGCCAAGTGTTCGGTGGAATCGTTCTCATTGCGGCCGGCGTGTACCAGTGGACGCCGCTCAAGGATAGATGTTTGGCACAATGCCAATCGCCGCTCCAGTTCATTCAGCGGCAGGG
>DATARJ010000337.1:0-4651 GCA_036264205.1 Methylocella sp. | reverse complement strand
CATCCGCACGAAATCGATTGTGTCGATTGTTTCCCTTTGCCCAAGCGGGGTGCCCGCGACCGGAACCAGCGCGTTGATCGGCACGCTTTCGGGATGCGGATCGAAGGCAGCCAATATTTGCAGCATGGAGGCCCGGTCCCTGACGGTTTCGCCCATTCCTATGATGCCGCCGCAGCACATTTGCAGCCCGGCCGCGCGCACCGCCCGCAAGGTTGCGAGTCGGTCCTCATAAGTTCGCGTCGTCACGATGCTGGGATAGAATTCGCGACTCGTGTCGAGATTGTGATTATAGGCCGTCAGCCCCGCCTGTTTCAGCCGCTCGGCTTGGGAAGCGTTCAACATGCCGAGCGTCACGCAAGCCTCCATCCCGAGGGCGCGAACGCCGCGTACCATATCGAGCACCGCGTCGAACGCCTCTCCGTCGCGCACATTTCGCCAGGCCGCGCCCATGCAAAAACGATCGGCTCCGGCGGCTTTCGCGCGCGCCGCGAGCGCGAGCACGGCCGCCGTTTCCATCATATCGGCCTTGTCGAGGCGAACCTCGCGATGATGCGCGGATTGCGGACAATAGCCGCAATTTTCAGGGCAGCCGCCGGTCTTGATGCTGAGGAGGCTCGCCTTTTGGACGTCGCTGACATCGTGAAAGTGGCGATGAACGCGGTTCGCCTCGGCGATCAGGTCGAGCAGCGGCAAATCGTGAATTGCGACAATCTCATCCGTGGTCCAGTCGTGCCGGAGGAACGGGCTGGGTTCTTTATGTGTCATGCTGCGCGCTTTCCAATGAGACCGGCCACCGGAAATTTCCGTGCCTTCGCCAAAGGCATGCCTATCCCGCAATTCTTGAGCCCTCGGCGGTTTTTTTTGCAATCGGATGGATTTCCCGGTAGTGTCTCGGTT
The DNA here is from genome assembly GCA_036264205.1 of Methylocella sp. GTDB lineage: Bacteria > Pseudomonadota > Alphaproteobacteria > Rhizobiales > Beijerinckiaceae > Methylocapsa. Next base: position 3,754 of record DATARJ010000337.1, on the reverse strand, counting down.
GAATTTCGGTTTCCGATTCATATCGACCGTTCCGGTTCCTGGAACACCAGGCCACAAATGCTGATTAACCCAATTGCTCAGAGTTGATATGCATGTCTGACCCCAAACACATATACAATTGGCGCCGCCTTGATGATCGGATAACAACGTCTGGTCAGCCGACCGAACCCCAGCTAGCCGAAATCCGTGCATTGGGTGTTCGTTATATTGTTAATTTAGGGCTCCACAGCCACGAAAAAGCGTTACCGGATGAGGCGGCGAGCGTAAGCCGTCTTGGGATGACTTATATCCATATACCAGTTGATTTTCACAACCCGACTGACGACGACTTCGCCCGATTCTGCTTTACCATGGCGCAGTTGAACGGAATCCCAATACATGTCCATTGCATCGCGAACTATAGAGTTTCCGCTTTTTTCTATCGCTATCGACGTAAAGTGCTCGGCACCGATGAGGCGCTTGCGCGGGTGGATCTGGAGCAGGTGTGGCAGCCTCAGGGCATGTGGGCAACATTCATTGGTCATTAGACGACATTATCCAGGTTTCCCCCTGCCCGCAAATTCGAACTGACATAGCCGGCTTTTGAGGCGGCAATCCGGCCGCGGTTCGTCTCGTGAGGGCCCCCAAGTGGTTCCACGGATGCGGGAGATCGTCAGGCATCGAAGGGCATTCACTGCTTCGTCACGGACCATTGCGTGACCGGCAGGGCCGGACGCCAGGTTTGATACGAGCCGAGAGGTTCCGCACGCGCGATTTCAATGCGCAGAAGCTCGCCGCCTCGCGCCGTGTAACGGCGGATGAGCTCCGCCTCGGTTTCGAGCGTCACCGCATTGACGACAAGCCTGCCGCCGGGGGGCAGGGCGGCATAGGCCGCGTCGAGGAGGGTAACATTGCTTGCGCCGCCGCCGACGAAAATCGCTTGCGGTCGCGGCAGATTCGTAAATGCCACGGGCGCCCTGCCGGTTACAATCTCGATATGAGGGGCGCCAAGGTTTTCGGCATTGCGCCTGATCAGGCTTGCGCGATCGGCCCGTGCCTCGATGGCGATCGCGCGATTGGCGGGGTCGCTCAGCAGCCATTCGATCGCGATCGATCCGGACCCGGCGCCGACATCCCACAAGAGCTCGCCGCGCCTTGGCGCCAGCGACGAGAGCGTAACGGCGCGGACCTCGCGCTTGGTGAGCTGGCCGTCCGTTTCGAACCAGGAATCGGCAAGACCGCTTGCGACTGGAAGAATGCGCGACTGCGCCGTCGCGGCGATTTCGAGCGCGACGGTGTTCAAAGGGTCGATGCCCTCCAAGCGAAAGGCCTCGGCGGTGGTGGCCCGCGTGCGCTCCCTTTGGCCTCCCATCGCCTCCATCACGACGATCCGCGATTGGCCGAGGCCTCTGTCGCAGAGGAGCTTGGCAAGGCGCGGCGGCGTCGTCTCGTCCCAGGATAGGCACATGATTTTGGCACCCGGTTGCAGCGCCGGAATAATCCGCTCGAATCCGCGTCCATGTACCGACATGAGGCAACAGTCTTGCAGGCTCCAATGGAGCCTTGCCGCCGCGAGGCTGAACGCCGAAGGCGCCGGAAAGCACTGCGTTTCTTGCGGCTCAACATGGGCGCTGAGCAAGGTTCCGACGCCGTAAAAGAAAGGATCGCCCGAGGCGAGGACGCAGACGGGTGAACCTCGCCGGGCGAGAATTTTAGGGATCGCATCGGCGAGCGGCGATGGCCAGGTCATGGTTTCGGCCGCGAGCGGGCCGGCAAGCGCGAGGTGGCGGGCGCCGCCCACGACCAAATGGGCTTGCGCGAGCATTTTTCGCGCGGCGGGAGAAATAGCCTCTATACCGTCCTCACCGATGCCGATCAGCGACAGCCATTTTTCGCAAGGGCGCGAGGTCATGGCGGCGAGCGCAAGAGTTCTGGAAACGGGCGATGCGGGTTCTCGTTCTTGGCGGGACATTTGAGGCGAGCAAGCTCGCGGACCTTCTTGCGGGACAAAGCGGCATTTCGTCCATGATGTCGTTCGCCGGTCGCACCACGGCGCTTCGCGCGCCAAAAATTCCCTATCGGATCGGCGGTTTTGGCGGCCCGGACGGACTCCAAGCATATCTTGAAGCCGAGCGAATCGATGTCCTCGTAGACGCCACGCATCCTTTCGCCGAACAAATCTCGCGCCACGCGGCAATCGCGGCCGCGGGGGCAAATATCCCGCTCATCGTCTTGGCGCGCCCGGCGTGGGTTGCGCAGCCGGGCGATCATTGGAGGGATGTCGCCGATATGCCCGGCGCCGCCACCGCGATCGGGCGTGAACCGAGGCGCGTTTTTCTGACGATCGGTCGCCTGCAAATCGGGGCCTTCGCCGCGGCGCCCCAGCATTTCTATCTTATTCGCACGATTGAGCCGCTGACGCTTCCGCCAAATCTGCCGCACCATTGCGTCATCCACGGGCGCGGCCCTTTCGCGATTGAAGCGGAGGAAAAGCTTTTGCGCGAGGAAGCGATCGATGTGCTTGTGACAAGGAACAGCGGCGGGGAGGCGACGTTCGCCAAACTCCGCGCGGCCCGCCATCTCGGGTTGCCCGTTGTCATGGTCGCCCGGCCACAGCAAGCCTCGGGACCGGTCTGGCACGATCCGGCCGAAGTCATGGCCTTTCTCCTCCGTCATCGGGCGGCCTTGCCGCGCGGGGTGTAAACGAACGGCGCGGCGCCGTCGCGTGGAATGAGACGGGTTTCGCTGGAGCCGACGATGATGAGCGTGCTCATGTCGGCGCGGCCCGGATCCGCGCTGTCCAGCGTCGCTATAAAAATGTGTTCATCCTCGCGCCCGACCGCGCGGGCAAAAACCACTGGCGTCGCAGCGGCCTTGAGGCCGCGCAGCTGCGCGAAGGCATCATGGATGCGGCCCGGCCGCGCCGCCGAGGCTGGATTATAAAGGGCGATCACGAAATCCGCGGTTGCCGCCGCCGCGAGACGCCGTTCCACCAGGGACCAGGGTTTGCGATTGTCGGACAGGGAAATCGCACAGAAGTCGTGTCCCAAGGGCGCACCAATCCGCGCCGCCGCTGCCTGCAACGCCGGAATTCCAGGGCTGACCGCGACGTCGATGTCGCGCCAGCCAGGATCGCCCTCTTCGATCGCCTCGAAAACCGCCGCCGCCATCGCGAATACGCCCGGATCGCCGCCGGAGACGAGGGCGACGTGGCATCCATCATCGACCAGGCGCAACGCATGGCGCGCGCGTTCCATTTCCACCCCATTGCCGGTTTGGTGCCGGGTCTGCCCTTGTTTGAGAGGAAGCCGTTCGAGATAGGGTGCGTAACCAACAAGATCGGTTGCATTCGCGATGAGGTGCGACGCTTCGGGCGTGATCCATGCGTCGCCACCCGGGCCAAGGCCGACAATCCGCAAGCTTCCCGGCGCAGTCATGGACGCCTGCCTTGGCCGGGAATGAGAATGGAGGAAAAGTAGGGCGCATGATCGTCGGTCTTGACGCCAAGCGGAACGATCGTTTCGGTTTCGCTCGTGCCATGTTCGACGTAGATTGCCGCCGAGAGGCGCCCTGCCTCGGCGATCGCCGCGCGGATTTTCGCCAGATTGGCGCCGATCTTGATGATGACCACCGCGTCGGCTGCACCGAGATGACGGACCAATGCGGCGCGCCCGAGCGTGCCCGGGAGAACGCTCAAGACGTCGTCGCCCCAGACCATCGGCGCCTTTGCCGCGCTCCAGCACCCCGACATACCGGTGACACCGGGAACGATCTC
>DATARJ010000294.1:0-5634 GCA_036264205.1 Methylocella sp. | reverse complement strand
CCACGGACCTTCGCGCGCATGAGGCCACCAGCTTTTGCAATGCATCCGGGCTGCCTGCAACGGCAAGATACCCATCGCAGAGAAATATTCCGTCGCGGGCGTCGAGCATAGCTTTCGCCGCAGCGTTCGCGAGTACCACTCTCCCAGATGCGTCGATCAGCAAAGCACCCTCTGGCAGCATCTCGATTCGCTCCGTCGCGGCGAGATTCGCGAGCTCCAGCTTCCAAAGCTGGCGATTTATGCGCACAGCCCGGCCGAGGTGCCGCGCGACGGCTTCGAAGAGCCGCAACTGCTTGTCGGTCATGGAATCCTTGCCAGGGGCGTTGGAAACGCCGACCAGGGCTGAAAACTGATCTTCGGCCACCAAACTGGTGCCCGCCGTCGCGAGACTATACCCGGCCGGTCGGTACCATTCGTTAAAAACCGGGGTCGCGGCGAACTCCTCTCGCGGCATGAGGCTATCGAGAGTATAGATCTCCCCCACCGGGCGGAATGTGGCTCGCCTTTCCCCCACCGGGCGGAGTTTGGCTCGCGCCAAAAGCGGATCGTGGAACGCCCAATATTCTTTGTAAGAGGCAATCAACTCGGGATCGTCGCGCGGCGCAATGGTGGCGAATATTTTGGCGCGCCAATCCACGGACGGCATGACAACATGCGCCGCACCAACGGCGTCGGCAAGCTTGATCAGCACGCTCGGCCAGAGGTCATTGTCGAGCACGGCCTCGTAGATCAGGTCGATTAGCGCAGTCAGCTCTTTCCCGCCGCTCATGGCATGGCTCTACGGGCTCCATTTGCTCAATAACAAAGCGAAACTCCTGGGCTGGCATTGACCCAGGGCTAGAGCATGGAAAGCTTGAACCCCCAGTGGCTTCATCCGTTTGTGATATGTCGTCAACCTTCATCGGCTTATCAAGCGGCGGTGCCGTGTCAATCGGAAATCGGCGCGATCAACACTCGAAGCAGAACCCGGCGCGCCGAGGTGCGCGATCTCCACCCGCTGACCGCCGGGTGAGAGGAGAGGTAGCGAATTCGCACGTGCTCCAAAGCTTCAAGCGGGCGGCGTCTGGGCAAGGACAAGCGGCGCGCGCATCCCGGTGAGGAAACCTCAAATCGACCAGTCGGCGGCGAGATCGTCGATATGGTCGATGAGGCCGCGCGTGGTGAGCAGCGCGACGACTTGTGCCGCCGCCTGCGCGGCGGTCTGTTTGTCTAGCCCGACGATAAGCTCGGGCGCTTCCGGAGGCTCGTAACTCTGATCGATGCCAGTAAAATTCTTGATCTCTCCGGCCATCGCCTTTTTGTAGAGGCCCTTCGGATCGCGCGCGATACAATCCGCAAGTGGCGTGGCGACGAAAATCTCGATGAATTCATGTCTATCGAGCAATTCGCGCACCATCCGCCGCTCGGCCCGGAACGGTGAAATAAAGGAGCAAAGCACGATCAGCCCAGCTTGGGTCATGAGCTTTGCCACTTCGCCAATGCGGCGGATGTTTTCGACCCTGTCGACCTCGGAGAACCCCAAATCCTTGTTGAGCCCATGCCGTACATTGTCGCCATCGAGCATGATCGTGTGGACGCCTTGCGCGTAAAGGCGAGATTCGACGAGATTGGCGATTGTCGATTTGCCCGAGCCGGAGAGGCCGGTGAACCATAAAACGGCGGGCTGGTGATGCTTGATCCGGGCGTGATCTTGCTTGGCGACGGCGAGGCCCTGGAAATGAACGTTGGTCGCGCGGCGAAGCCCGAAAGCGATCATCCCCGCCGCCACCGTGGCGTTGGTGATCCGATCGATCAGAACAAAAGCGCCGAGCGTAGGATTTTCCTTATATGGGTCGAAGGCAATCGGCGTGGTCGTGGCGAGATTGCAAAAACCGACTTCGTTGAGACCCAAGATTTTCGCCGCGAGCTCGCCCAGCGTATTGACATCGAGACGATGCTTGAGCTCGGTCACCGAGACGGGAACGGCCCTAGTGCCCGTTTTCATGAGATAGGAGCGGCCAGGCAAGAGCTTGCCGTCGCTCATCCAAATGAGATGCGCGGCGAACTGATCGGAGACCTCCGGCCGATTTTTCGGATCGCACAAAATATCGCCGCGCGCGATATCGAGCTCATCGGCCAGAACGAGGGTGACGGCATCGCCGGCCGTTGCGCTTTGAAGATCGCCATCGGCGGTGACGATGCGCGCGACCCGCGAGAGGCGGCCGGAACCCGCGACGGCGATTTCGTCGCCTGGATGTAGCGTCCCGCTCGCGACGGTCCCGGAAAAACCGCGAAAATCGAGATGCGGGCGATTGACCCATTGGACGGCGAAGCGAAACGGCCGGGTGGCCCCGTCTTCCACGACATCGATGGTTTCAAGATAATCGAGCAGCGCCGGCCCGCGATACCAAGGCGTGGTGGCGCTGTTTCTTGAAATATTGTCGCCATGACGCGCCGAAATCGGAATGGGCGTGATCGTCTTGAAATCGAGTGCGGCGGCGAACCGTTTGAAATCGGCCGCGATCTTGTCGAAGCCCGCCTCGTCGAAGCCGGTCAAATCGATCTTGTTGACGGCAAGGACCACATGCCGAATGCCGGTCAGCGAAACGATCGCGGCATGCCGGCAGGTCTGGATCAAGAGGCCCTTGCGCGCGTCGACGAGCAGGACCGCAAGATCGGCGCCGGACGCGCCGGTTGCCATGTTGCGGGTATATTGCTCATGGCCGGGGGTGTCGGCGATGATGAAGGAACGTCTCGCGGTCGAAACATAGCGGTAGGCGACATCGATCGTGATCCCCTGTTCGCGCTCGGCCTCGAGCCCGTCCACGAGCAGCGCGAAGTCGATATTGTCGCCATCGGTGCCATGCCGGAGGGAATCGCGCGCGAGCGCCACGAGCTGGTCGTCGAGAATGAGGCTCTGCTCGTAGAGCAGGCGGCCGATCAGCGTCGATTTGCCGTCATCGACCGAGCCGCAAGTGAGAAACCTGAGCGTGGGACGCGCGGGCGTCATGAGAAGCGACCGCGGGTCGGCTTGCACCGCGTCGAGCATCAGAAATAGCCCTCACGCTTTTTCTTTTCCATCGCGCCGGATTCGTCATGATCGATCAGACGGCCCGCCCGTTCCGATGTTCTTGCGGCGCGCATTTCGGCGATCATTTCCGGCAGCGTCGCGGCTCGCGAGCGGATCGCCCCGGTCAAGGGGTAGCAGCCGAGCGTGCGAAAACGAATGTGCTCCATGCGCGGAACTTCGCCGGGGCGCAGCGGCAGCCGTTCGTCGTCGACCATGATCAGCGCGCCGTCGCGCTCGACGACGGGACGCTCCTTGGCAAGATAAAGCGGCACGACCGGAATGTCCTCGGCAAGGATATAGTCCCAGACATCGAGTTCGGTCCAGTTGGACAGCGGAAACACCCGCATCGATTCGCCTGGTTTGATCTTCGTGTTGAACAACTGCCAGAGTTCGGGCCGTTGGTTGCGCGGATCCCAGGCATGAGTGGCGGAGCGGTGCGAAAAGATTCTTTCTTTTGCCCGGCTTTTTTCCTCGTCGCGCCTGGCGCCCCCAAACGCCGCGTCGAAATGCCAAAGATCGAGGGCCTGCCGCAGCGCTTCGGTCTTCATCACCCGCGTATGCACAGCCGACCCCGAGGCGATCGGCGAAATGCCGCGCCTCAGGCCGTCCTTGTTGATGTGGACGAGAAGTTCCATCCCGGCCCCTTTTGCGGCCTGGTCGCGGAAAGCGATCATTTCGCGAAATTTCCAAGTGGTATCGACATGCAGCAGCGGAAACGGCGGCTTCGATGGAAAGAAAGCTTTTTGGGCAAGATGCAGCATCGCGCTCGAATCCTTGCCGATGGAATAGAGCATCACGGGGCGCTGGAACTCCGCCGCCACCTCGCGCAGGATGAAGATCGCCTCCGATTCGAGGCGGCGCAAATGCGGGGAGAGAGGATTTTTCACATAAATATCCTGTAATACACTTAATTTCACGTAAGTTTAGATGTTATAATGCCGCCGCCACCGGATTTGCAAGTCTGCCACAAGCAGCTTTGCGGCGGAATCGCAAGATTTCGGGAACGATGCATCCAAGCTGGCGCGCTTTGCCATTCGGCCGAATGGACAATGGCTTTGGTGCCGGGATGCTCGCGCGTGAGGATTGCCCTGCGATGACTATTCGGCGACGCGCACGCAATTTGGACCGCCGAGTTCCAACATTCGGTTCAGTGCCTTGACCGTGATTTTGTCCTCCCACACGCGACGGGCATCTTCACCGGAACGCAAGGCGTCCCAATCACGCGCTTGGAGGGGCCGATCGCCGCTTCGAGTTTCGAACGCCGAAGGTAGCCGGATGTTTTCTGCCAATTCATGCGCCAATGTTCATTGATCGAACGAAGTGGGTCCGGGACCGTACCGCTGGCGGCAAGCTTGCGCCCCATCCTCTCCTTCTGGGTTGGGAGCCCGCTTTCGAGCCCAACACTCGTTGGTCGCGCGATTAGAGAGAAAGGTCCATGGATGGCGATTTTCCCCGATGACGGGATATTAAAGAATGGGAAGGCCGATTTGATCCGTTAAATCGAACTTGTTAATAAACCAAGCGAAATCATGAACCAAGTTCTTTTGCAGGGACGCACGGCGCTCCCACACGTCGCCAGCTTCGATCAGCTTGAGTGCCTTACGCATGTTGCGAGGAAATTTCATCGCATAATGCCGCAGCATTTGTAAACTCGATGCTCTGCTGAGATAAAGGAGCCCAAACCGAATATTGTTGTGCATGAGGATTGATCGATGTCGGTTCAAGAAGCGGGTCGCATCTACCTGTTTCTGAAAACGATGACGAAGCTCGAGTTCCGGGACGGATATGATTTCCGCACCGCTGAGCCACGCTCTTAAGCTGAACTCCGGCTCAGCTGCTCCATAGGTGATCATCCCAACGTCATACCCGCCAATTTTATGGAAGAGATTTCGTTCAAGGATCGTTCCAGCGGACGAGGCAATTTGAACGGGGTGGGGCATACGCTGTCGCTTGATGTTCCAGCTCGTGCCCATGTATGGAACGACCAAACTACATCCAAAGCCGCGCCATGAACTCGCGACATCGGCAATAGTGGCGGCCAGGATCCAATTGCTCTGGACATTGCGAGCCACAATGTCGGTCCAATTCCAAGGAAAGGTCATGTGGGCATCGGTAATGAATAGTATGTCGCCCTTTGCAGCTAGCACGCCACGGTTTCTTGCTCGTCCTATCCCCAGGCGCGTCCTTTCCTGGATAACTGTCAAACGCACCCGCGACTGGAATAATTGGAGATCATTGCATCCTCCGTCAGAGGAAGCATCATCGACGACAATAATCTCGAATGGATGCTGGTTACCGCTGATCGATACAATCGACAAGACCGTCTCCCGCAAGCATTTTCGTTCGTTGCGAGCCGGTATTACGACGCTGATCAGCGGCACGTGCGAAGCTCAATTACGAAATTGAGCGCGCCCTAAATCTTTAGTTCGGCTTGCAACTTTTTTGCGAACCGTCGATCCGTCAACGAAAGCTTCAGCAAACGAATGAGATCCTGTTTGGTCAACCGGTTGAGATCTCTTACATGAGCCAGGGAATCAACTTCCAAGTGAGATTTGCGTTGCGTCTTTGTTACGCCACCAGTCAGG
>DATARJ010000264.1:0-4097 GCA_036264205.1 Methylocella sp. | reverse complement strand
CCTGATCATCGCCACGGAGATCATCATCGCGGCGCTCTGCGCGCTCGGGGCGGTAATGATGGCGCGGCGGTTGCGGGCCAAGGCGCAGTTATTCCAGCAGGCCAAAAGCATGGCGGTCGCTGGGCTAACGCTTGGGTTCTTGCTCTTTGAGGGCGGCTTCGTGGCCATTGGCGGCGAATGGTTCGGCATGTGGCAGGCCCGCGATCTAGAGGCCGTGCCAAGCGCCTTCCGGATTCTTACGATGATGCTCGGCGTGCTGATTTTCGTTTCGCTCAAAGACGAGGACCCGGTGTGACGAGGGGGTCGGGGACTCAATGAGCGCACGCTGCCATGGTTTGACCCACTTACGCGGCAATGATCGGCGTCAGGCACTTGCGATGTTGCTAGGCGGGGGCCTTGCCGGAGCCGCCCTCGGCGCGCCGCGCCAGGCGTGGGCAGGCGCGACGCAGATGGCGCCTCTTCCCGGTGACGAGCACTTTATGCGGATCGCCATCGCCGAGGCCGCGCGGGCGGACTTTCCCTTCGGCGCGGTCATCGTCCGCGACGGCAATGTGCTGTCGACTGGCCGCAATTTGGGCAGAACCACCAACGATCCGACGGCGCACGGCGAAATGGTCGCGATCCGCCGCTTCGTCGCGGTGCGGCCCGCCGCTGAGCTCAAAGGCACGACCCTCTACACCTCGGGCGAACCTTGTCCCATGTGCATGAGCGCTATTCTTTGGTGTGGCATCGGCCGGGTGGTCTTCGGCGCCTCGATCGAGGAACTCGCAACGAAGCTGGGGCAGATCATGCTGACCAGCCGGCGGGTGGCGGACGCAGCCCCCTTCGCCGCTATCGCGATTACTAGCGGGGTCCTGTCCGCCGAGGCTTTGGCGCTGTTTCCCCAGCGATCGGGCCACAAGCGATCCGGCAAGATGAGCCGCCGGCTTTAGTCAGCCTTTGGAACTCGGACAATGCTGGATACAGGAGTGCTCGAACTTATCGCAACCAGAACTGCACTCTGATCCTCCGCAATTAACAATGCACTGTTCCTTTTCTTGGGGATCCGCGCATTGCTCCCTACAGGCATTTGCGTTCGTCCGGCAATTCGTCTCGCAGTCATCGGCGAGCCTTAGCTTGTGCTGTTCCGTACGCGAGAGATCGCCCCCCCGCGACAGCACGGCGCCTGGCATCATGAGCGCTCCGAAAATGCAGGTGGTCAGCAAAAAAGTTTTCATGGACGCCTTCTCCCGCGGAGTTCTCGAAGGCATACGGCCCGCGATTGAAGTTAGGGTGTTTCGAACCGGCTCTCCTCTATCATATCGGCCGTCGGGAGGAAATAACCGTTCGATACTCACGTGCCTGTCTGCCGCAAAGCAAAGGCCGCCGCGAAAGGCGCGCCGGCGATCGCGAACAGGGTGAGGGCGCAGAGGATCAGAAACGGGGTTGCAAAGGGGATCATCGAACCGGCCCCCGCTCCGGCCGCCGCGACGCCGAAGATCAGGACCGGCACGCAAAGCGGCAAAATCAACACCGCGAATAAAAGCCCGCCGCGGCGCAGGCTGACCGTCACCGCCGCGCCGATCGCGCCGATCAAGGTCAGCGCGGGGGTGCCCGCGATAAGCGAAAGGGTGACGCTCCAAAGCTGGTTCGTTGGCAGGTCGAGCATGAGGCCAAAAAAGGGCGCGGCGGCCGCGAGCGGCAGACCGGTCAGGATCCAGTGCGCGAGACATTTCACAAGAATGATCAATTCCAGCGGCGTGCCGCTGGTCAAAAGGAGATCGAGCGAACCATCCTCGTGATCGGCCTGAAACAGCCTGTCGAGCCCAAGCAAGGTCGCGAGCAGGCCGGAGATCCAAAGGATTGCCGGAGCGATCTTGCCGAGAAGCGCGAGATCCGGGCCGACCGCAAAAGCGCTCAAGGTGACGAGGATAAGAAAAAAAACCACGCCGAGGCTGGTGCCGCCGCCGATCCGCCGTCCGGCCCGGACGTCGCGAACGAAAAGCGCATAAAGACTCGATCCCAGCGCGGGGCTCGCCGGCGCGTCCTCAACATTTTTCATGCAGGGTCCCTAGCCGCAGTTCGTGGCCTGGGAGACCAAGCTTGGCATGGGTGGCGGCGACGATCATGCCACCTTGCGCCAAATGCGCCGCCATGATTTGCGCCATCAGCGCCTGGGAGGCGGCGTCGAGGGCGGTCATGGGTTCGTCCAGAAGCCACACCGGACGCTTCACGACAAGAAGTTTGGCGAGCGCGGCGCGCCGTTTCTGTCCGGCCGAGAGATAGGTCACCGGAAGATTTGCGGCATGCGAAAGGCCGAACTCGGCGAGCGCGGTTACGGCCGGCATGCCGCCATGTCCGGCATCGAGAATCGCGGCTAAGAACTCCAAATTCTCGGCGGCGGTGAGAACGCTTTTGAGGCCATCGGCGTGGCCGACGTAATGGGCCTGTTCGGCGAGTGTCCCGCCGGATAAGGGCGTGCAGGTGATCGTACCCCTGGCGAGCGGCAACAGCCCGGCGAGAGAACGCAAAAGGGTCGATTTTCCGGCGCCGTTAGGCCCCGTGATGGTCAGGCTCCCACCCGCATCGAGCTCAAACGACAGATTTGAAAAGACGATCCGGCCGCCGCGTTCGACGGTTAGCCTTGAGGCAGAGAGTCGCATGATGGTCGAACCGCAAGCAGGCCAAGCCGCCGAAATAATGCTTTCATCTATCATCCGTGTAGCTCGCGCCGGAAAAATTATTTATAAGATGAACCTCCCATTTTTCAGATCGGCTTTCGCGGGAAAATTCCGATGAACTCGCTCGACAGTTTCGAATGCCGCAAAAAGCTCACGGTCGGCACCAAGACCTATCATTATTTCTCGTTCAAGGCGGCGGAGAAACATGGGCTTCCGGACATATCGGAACTGCCGTTTTCGATGAAGATCTTGCTCGAGAACCTGCTCCGCTTCGAGGACGGCCGTTCGGTCACCAAGGACGCCATCGAGGGCATCGCCGCCTGGTTGAGCGATAAGGGCAAGATCGAACGCGAGATCGCGTTTCGTCCGGCGCGGGTTCTGATGCAGGATTTCACCGGCGTCCCCGCCGTCGTCGATTTGGCCGCGATGCGGGACGCCATGACGCGGCTACGCGGCGATCCGCAAAAGATCAATCCGCTCGTCCCGGTCGATCTCGTCATCGATCATTCCGTCATCGTGGATGCGTTCGGCAGCAGCACGGCCTTCAAGACCAATGTCGAACTCGAATATGGCCGCAATGGAGAGCGGTATCGTTTCCTGAAATGGGGGCAGGGCGCGTTCGACAATTTCCGGGTCGTGCCGCCGGGCACCGGGATTTGCCACCAGGTGAATCTCGAATACCTCGCCCAGACGGTCTGGACGGCCAAGGAGAAATACGCGGCGCGCGGCAAGGCCTCGACCGTCGAGGTCGCCTACCCCGATACGCTCGTCGGCACCGATTCGCATACGACCATGGTGAATGGGCTCTCCGTGTTGGGCTGGGGCGTCGGCGGCATCGAGGCCGAAGCGTGCATGCTCGGTCAGCCGCTTTCCATGCTGTTGCCGGAAGTAATTGGCTTCCGGCTGACCGGCGCGCTTGCCGCCGGGGTGACCGCCACGGATCTCGTTCTCACCGTCACCCAGATGCTGCGCCGGAAAGGCGTCGTCGGAAAATTCGTGGAATTTTGCGGCCCCGGCCTCCAGCATCTCTCGCTCGCCGATCGCGCGACGATCGCGAACATGGCGCCGGAATGTGGCGCGACATGCAATTTCTTCCCGATCGATTCGGAGACGCTTTCTTATCTCGCGACTTCGGGCCGCGCGCCGTCACGCGTCGCGCTTGTCGAGGCTTACGCGAAGGCGCAAGGGTTGTTCCGGACGAAATCGACTCGCGATCCACTCTTCACCGACGCGCTGGAACTCGATCTCGGTTCGGTCGCGCCCTCGATGGCCGGCCCGAAACGTCCCGAGGCCCGCGTCGCACTCGGCTCGGTTGGATCGAGCTTCAAAGCCGCGCTGGAAACCGAGTACGGAAAAGTTGGCGAGGCCGGACAACGCCATCTCGTAGAGGGCAAAAATTTCGATCTCGGGCACGGCGACGTGGTGATCGCGGCGATC
>DATARJ010000216.1:0-7488 GCA_036264205.1 Methylocella sp. | reverse complement strand
GATGTCGGTCATGTCCATGAAAACGCCGCGTCCGACTTTCGTGCCGAACAAGCGCAAGAGCCAAGGGAGGAACGGCGTGCCGCGCAAATGATCGAGCAATACCTTGCCGGCTAGGCCCCAATAGATGACGGCAACCGCCTCCGTCCGCATGGCCCACCAGGACCACATCGGTTTGACCATCGGCTCGTAGCGTCCCATCGTAATCCATTTCAAGGCGATGACCAGCAGGGTCATGATCAGGCTAATGCCAGCCGAGGCAAGCATGAACTGCCACAGCACCTCGAAATATTTGCCTTCGAGCACGCCCGTGCTGAACCATTCCACCGCCCATGTTCCAAAGCTAATGAACAGCATGATCGGCAGGGAAATCGTGACTGCCTCGAAGCCGGCGCGCGCGAATTTTTTCCAGCGCGGCGGTTCATAGGTCCAGTCCACGCCGCCGCCATCGAATTTCTGGCGGACCGGCAGCTTGATCGGCGGCGATCCGAACCATGTATCGCCCTCGCGCATCGAATGGTTCGCGGGCGGCTTAGACTTGATGCCGATCAGCGCGCCTCCTGGAATTTCGGCCCCGGCGGGCACCACGGCGCTATTTCCGACGAAAACGCGCGGACCCGTCTTGACGCGTTTCAAATACATCCAGCCATTGCGGATCTCTTCGTCGCCAAGAATGACTTCGTCGGCGATGAAGCATTTCTCGCCGATCTCGACGAGATCGTATCGGCCGGACAGATTCGTCGAGATCTCGGCGTCCTTGCCGATCTTGGCGCCCATCAGCCGGTACCAAGCGCGCATATAGACCGTCGCGAACAAGGACGATAGTGTTTCGAGCGTCACCTCGGTCGCGAGCGCCACCGCCCATTTGCGGAAATAGAACCAGGAATGAACCGAATAAGTCCCCTCGCGCACCCGCGGCAGGATGACCCAGCGGCAAGCCGCGATGAAGCCGACGGTGACGAGCACCATGACGAAGGCGGTGGGCAAGGCCATGACAGGGATCGAGAGCATGTAAAGGGTGCGGTCGAAATCGGCGGTGCCGATCAGATCGTCGATCCGGTCGAACACCCAAAAGGCCGGGAAAATCGGCAACAGGCCGAGCGGGGGGATCGCCAGAAGCAGGACCCCATAAAGAAGTGCCATGATACCCCGGCGTGCGCGGGAAGCCGTGGGCGGCGGGTCCAGCGCGGCGCGGTCGACCATGCGAACCCTGCGCCCCGGCGAGCCATCCCAAACTTCCCATGCCCCGGCGCGGCCGCCCGCGCCGATCGCAGTCAGATCTCCGAGCTCGGCCCCCTCTTCGATGACCACATTTTCCTCGATGACGCAGGACGATCCGACATAGGCCTCCGCGCCGATGTCGATCGTGCCGATAACGAGTTCGTTTCCCTCGACCCGCGCATTGGCGAAATTGGCGTTCGATCCGATACTCGCGCCGGGCCCGATCGAGATCAGATCGACCGCGCCCGGCTCAATCTCGCCGATGAGCGCGTCCTTGCCGATTCTCGTCCCGAGCGCCATCAGATAGAGCCGCATGACGGGGGAGCCCTGGAACCATTTGATATGGACCAGTCCAAGGAAACGCTTCACCAACCACCAGCGGAAATAATAAACTCCCCATAGAGGATAGCGCCCCGGCTTGGTCTTGCCGATCACCAGCCATTTCACGCCAATGACAATCGCCACCGTAGCGATATTGATGCACATATAAACGCCGATGAGCGAAACCATTTCCTCGAAAAAGCTCGCCTCCGCGCCCGTGAGCAGCATGTAGCTGACGAACACGCCGAGCCATTGCGCGGTCACGAGAGCGAGGATGACAGGAAGCGCAAGGGCCTGCGCGCACCCGCAGAGGAAGCGGCGCACCAGAGGCGGCGGCACGAAGGACAGATCCTCGACCGTTGTTACATGTGGCCATTTGCGGTCGAGGAGTTCAGCCATCGCGCGAAGCGAACGTGCGGTGTAGACATCTTGCAAGGTGATCCGCGCCAACGCGGGCGTTTCGCGCACGGCCGAGATGAAACGCGCCGCAAGCAAGGAGTGGCCGCCAAGATCCGTGAAGAAATCGGCATCGAAAGGAATGGCCTGCGGCAGCACGCGTTTGGCGGCGGCGAGGAGTTTTGCCTCGGTCTCGTTGCGCGGCTCTTCCTGCGCCTCGAGGGCATCGGCCGGGGCAAGTTCAATCTGCTTCAGGCTCTTGCGGTCAATCTTGCCGGAGGCGAGTTTCGGCAGGCTTTGGACTAGCTCGAACCGTTCCGGAACCATGTATGCCGGCAGGCTTTGCCGCAGTTCGTTGCGGAAGCGTCTCACGTCGGTTTCGGCGTCCAAGGTCGGAACCACGAACGCAACGAGCTGTTCGATTTCGTTATCGTTGCGCAAGACGACGGCGGCATGCGCAATGCCAGGGAGGCCGGCGAGCTTTGCTTCGATTTCGCCCAATTCGACGCGAAAGCCGCGAACCTTGACCTGATCGTCGATCCGGCCATGGAACACGATTTCGCCGTTCGTGGCGAGCACCACCGCATCGCCGGACCTGTACAAAACCGGATCGGGCGCGTCATCCAGGAAAGGATTGGCGATGAATTTCTCGCGGGTCAGCCGGTCGCGGCGCAGATAGCCTTTCGCCACCCCGGGCCCGCCGATGAGAAGCTCGCCTTCGACGCCAGGAGGGAGAAGGTCGAGGCGCTCGCCCGCCACGTAGCAAGTGTAATTCGGAATCGGCTGGCCGATCGTGATCGGAACGCCCGGCCGTACTTCCGCGACCGTCGCGACGACCGTCGTCTCCGTCGGGCCGTAGGAATTGAAGATCTTGCGCCCGGGCCTGCACCAGCGATTGGCAATCGCCTGCGGGCAGGCTTCGCCGCCAAGGATGATCAGCCGCAAGCTTGCGATGTCGCGCGTGAGAAGTGCCAAAAGGGTGGGCACGGCGTCCAGCACCGTCACGCGATTTGCCTCCATAAGACCAGGAAGCTTGTCGGGATCGCCCATCATCTCGGCCGTCGCCACGTAAAGGCTCGCGCCGGCGAGGTAAGGAAGCCAGATTTCCTCCATCGACAGATCGAAGGCGACGGAAGCGCCCTGGAAGACGACATCGCTCGCTTCAACCCCATAGACTTCGTTGGCGGCGCGCAAATAATGGCAAATATTGCGTCCCGATATCACGATGCCCTTGGGTGTCCCGGTCGAACCGGACGTGTAAATGAGATAGGCGGGATCCTCTGGACGCGCGCCGAGGCCCCGCGCGTCGACCTTCGCCGGACCGCCGGCGTCCTCGGAATCTGCCAAAAGACCGGCAAACGTCCAAGCCGGGCAGGATGCCGCAAGCTTAGCAGCGAAAGTAGCGGAAGTCAGGAGGCCTCTGGCTTCGGCATCTGACAGGCACACAGCGACGCGTTCGGGGGGGGTGTCCGCATCGAATGGAAGCCAGGCGGCGCCGGTCTTCGCAATCGCGATTTGCGCGATCAAAACTTCGTGGCCGCGCGCCATCCAGAGGCCAACGGTGCGGCCCGGACGAACCCCTTTTCGCAAAAGGCCGCGGGCGAGGGCCTCCGCTTTCGCATCGACCTCAGCATAGGTAAGACTGCCCTCCACCGTGATCATGGCAATGGCGGAAGGACGGTTTGCGGCCGTTGCGGCAAAGATCTCGCACAGCAATTCGTCGCGGATCAAATCTGGCCGCGCGGGGCCGCGCAAAACCGAGCCGGAGGGAAGCGCCGAACGATCGTCATGGTCCAGGGAAACTTGGGCGGTTGCCAGACTATGCAGCATAGTGATCCTGTCCGCGCCAAGGCCTCTTAACTGATGCGCCCGTGCCGCATATCAAGTGGGGATGGCGGCAACATGGCAATCGCAACGATTCCGCATGGCAAACGCTCGCCGGCTGCCCCGGGGGGCAGCGGCCAAAGCCGCGTGATATGTCCCGCGTCGGAATTGGTCGAGGAGACTACCATGGATGCGCTCTCCTGATCCGTAACGGCGGTTTGCTCACCAACCGCGCGGCAAGTCGCTCATCCGGCTCCAAGAGTTCGCGGCCTCGGCGTGTCTACATCAAATCAGTCCTACCTTATCTCGACCGGGCGAGGAATGGTGTTGCTCCGCCGGTTATGGCGCGCGCTTTCTCTCTTGGCTTATTAGGCTGAATGGGCGGTGAACGTCTTAATCCTTGCCCACAACCGCGATATCTGGCGCGGCGGGATTTTTCATGCCGACAACATGGTACCCGGCGTCCACATGAAGGATTTCGCCGGTAATGCCCCGCGCCATCGGCGAAAGCAGAAAGGCGGCGCTCTCGCCGACCTCCTCAATCGTCACCGTGCGCCGCAACGGGGAGTTATATTCGTTCCATTTGAGAATATAGCGGAAATCGCCAATGCCGGAGGAGGCCAATGTCTTGATTGGCCCGGCGGAGATCGCATTGACCCTTATGTTTCGTTCACCGAGATCGGCCGCGAGATAGCGCACGCTGGATTCAAGCGCGGCCTTCGCCAGCCCCATGACGTTATAATGAGGCATCCATTTTTCCGCCCCGTAATAGGTCAGAGTCAACATGGCCCCGCCGTTTTGCATCAGCTTTTCGGCGCGCTGGGCCACCGCAGTGAAGGAATAGCAGGAAACCAAGAGCGTACTCGAAAAGTTTTCCGCCGTCGTGTCGATATACTTGGCCGTCAACTGATCCTTGTCGGAAAACGCAACGCAGTGCACGACGAAGTCGAGATTTCCCCAAATCCGCTCGATTTCCTTAAATACCGCGTTCAAGGCCGCCGCGTCGGTGACATCGCAATCGCCCACAATCTTGGCGCCGAGTTCCTGTGCCAGTGGCCGGACCCTTTTTTCAAGCGATTCGCCTTGATAGGTGAAGGCCAGCTCGGCGCCCGCCTCACGGGCGGCCTTGGCGATTCCCCACGCAATCGACCGGGTGTTGGCGACCCCCAGGACCAAGCCGCGTTTTCCCGCCAGAATACCCGAGGCGTGCAGTCCAGGCGTTAGCATTTCCGGTTGCGTCATGCTTGATCCGGACCAGAGAACTAAGAAAGCCGCCTTGTGGAACGGCCGTGGCGTCCGCTGCGTTTAAGGTCTGCGCGGGTTTAGCGCAAGACCGATAGCATAGGAAAGGCCCGTGCGCATTTTTACTTTGCCCATGGTCAGGGCGCCGCGCAGGCGGTAATATCAACGATCTGGGCGGAGCCGCCCACGGCAGGCAAAAACAACGCCGGCAAAGGAGTGCATGAGGGAGCAAGAAGGTGGCCTTGCGGGACGAATTGAATTTATGCGCGCCGCGGCTTTGCCGTTATGCGCGCGCGCTCGTTGCCGGTCAGCCGGGGCCTAGCGAAATCGCCGACGATCTTGTCCACGCGGTTTTGCTGCGAACCTGGGAAGCCGGAACCGCCGTGCGGCTGTCCGGACGCGATCTCCATCTCCACCTCTATACGCTGCTCACGGAATGGCACCGTGAAAGGCTGGCGGCCGGAAGGATGGGCGGCAAGGCTCATATGGAGAAGGAAAATTTCTCCGCGGGCGGGCCGCGCGCCGCCGGGAATCTGCCGGTTCCGGCCTCGCCTCGCGACAAATTTGCGGGCGCGCTCTTAGCCCTCGCGCTCGAAGAGAGAGAGGTTTTGCTGCTTGTCGCACTTGAAGGATTCAGTTATGCGCAAGCCGCGCGAATCCTGAAAATTTCGCGAACCGTACTCATCATGCGTTTGGCACGGGCGCGCGCCGCGCTGAGCGAACTTCCGGCGCCCGAAACTCCATCGCGTCCGGCCAAGCCGCGCCCGTCCTATCTGCGCGTGGTCAAATGAGAGCGTCATGCCCGGACCTCCTGTGAGCGAAGCGGAATTGCACGGCTTTGTCGATGGCGACATGGATCGTGGCCGGCGCGAGGCCGTTCAGGCCTTCCTTGCCGCTTCGCCGGGAGATGCGGCCCGGGTCGAAACATGGCGGCGGCAGAATGAAGCGATTCGTACAGCTTTCGTGCCGGTCGAAACTGGGCCGCTGCCTTGGTCCTTCCCGCTTGCTCCCGGCGCCGAGGGAGTGACCGCGACGAGACACGCCGCCGGAAGACAAACCGAAACGAGCGGCTCCCATTCGTGGCGGGCTCCCCGCTTCGCGCGGCTGATTGGGCTTTCCTTCGCGAGCGGCGCGCTGCTGGCGGCCGGCGCGGCCTATCTTGCCGGTCGCGTGAACGCGCCGGAAGCCGCGCCGCCTTCCTCGGAGGGCCTCACGCCGGCTGGGATGAACGATACCTTCGTCAGGCGGGCAATGTCGGCGCTCCGGGCAATTGAGCCGCCGCCCGCCGCGGTGCGCGTTTCGCCAAATAGCGATGGCCTGGGGCAAGACACGGCGGCTCCGATATTGCCGAATCTCCCGGTCGAAGGTCTGAAGCTTGCCGGCGTTCGCGCCATGCCCGGCGAACAGGGCCAAATGTCATGCTTGGTTTACGAGAGACCAGACGAGGCGAATATCGCCCTCTGCGTCGAAAAAGCGGCTGATCCGGGCGAGACCGTCCCCCGCGTGTCCGGTAATTTTCCCTCGGCCGCGATCCATTGGCGTCAAAAGGGAGCCAATTACGCCCTCGTTGGCGCTCTGCCCGAGGCCGGACTTCGAAGTTTGGCGGATCGGGTCCATGCCCAAGTCGAGGCCTTCGACGGGCGGTAGGATGCGCGGAGTCAACAACCTGGAGCATTGAAAAAATGGTATGAAACCACCTCGAGAGGCGAGGCGCCGGTTCAGGGTGTCGCGATCCGGGGTCAAAGTGACCCCGGACAGCTTTTTTGTTCGGATATAGCCAGATGTCGCAGAGCAATTGGACCGATGCCGGCCAGCTTCAATCGGACCACGTTGTTATTGGCGGCAGGACACTTGCTTTCGACCAAATTTTCAATGAAGCGTTTTTCGCTCCTAGCAAGGTCAAGGAATTGAGCGAGACCTTCAAGCACAATACGCCGTTTCCTTATCTTGTTTTCGAAGGTCTGTTTTCTCCTGTGCTCTTGGAACTCATGTATTCGGAATTCGGCAGTCTAAGATGGAGCGATTGGCGGTGTTTTGACAGTATAAATGAACTGAAACTCGGATCACGTCCCTATTGTAGGCTAGGGCATGCCGCTCAGCTCTATTTCAACACAGTCCATTCCGGCGCCTTCATCGATATTCTGCAACAGATTACCGGCATCGAGGGGCTCATTCCCGACCCTTCGCTCACCAATGGCGGCATCCACGAGATCCCGACCGGCGGCAAGTTCGAATTGCACACGGATTTTAACCAGGATTCGGTCACGAAGCTCGACAATCGACTCGTATTCATCACCTATCTCAACAAGGATTGGTTGCCCTCCTACGCCGGTGCGCTCGAATTGTGGAGCGTGGAGGAGGGCAAATGCGAGGCCAAAATCGAACCCACCTTCGGCCGGTCAATCCTCTTCTATGAATCCAGCAAAAGCTTGCACGGCCATCCGGACCCGGTCAACGCCCCGGCCGGGCGCCCGCGCAGGTCCGCCG
>DATARJ010000177.1:0-3059 GCA_036264205.1 Methylocella sp. | reverse complement strand
ATAATCGACGCGTTTGTTGAGCACATCGAAAAGAGAAGAGCGACTCCCATTCGCGACTCCGTTTAGCGAGCCGCGTTCCGTAATGCCGTATTCGAATCTGCGCCGCACAATCCGCTAGTAGCGCCCAATTGCGGCTATGTTTCAAAAGCTGCGCATTTCGAATATTACCCATACCGAATTTCGCGGCACTTGGCCGTCAGGCCGCGCCTTGCACCGCGGACCTCCGCACATAAAAAGCAGCACCGAAGGTTAGGACGCCGAGAGCTGCGAGGAGCACCGGCTCGGTCACGCCGATCGTCCGGCTTTGCAGCCCGGCGGTCGCGAGAGCCCCCAAAACCATGAAAGCCGAGTTCAAAATATTCACGCCGCCGACAATCCTGGCGCGCCGGTCCTTGGGAGCGTCGGCCTGGATCGCGGTAAACAAGGGCAAGACAAAAACTGCGCCGGCGCAGGCGAGGCCCACGACATCGCAAGCGATGTGGATGCCGGCCGCTGACGAGAAGAATTCCGCAAGCCCTACGTCCGCCGTAGGCACGGGCAAAAAGAACGTCGCAACGCCTAGGTCGATCAAAAAAGCCGCCATCCCGAGCGCGGCGAAAAAAACCGGCTTTAGGTAAATACGTCCGCGCGCTAAAACCGTCGCCGCAAGCGCGCCGGTTGCTATGCCGAGTACGAACAGCGCGCTCATCGCCGTTTCGACCTCGATGCTGCCGCCGGTCTTGTTGCGGACTAAGACAGGCACCAGCGAGAGGGCCACCGCGCCGCTCATCCAGAACCAGGAGACCGCAACGCTCCTTGTCCAAAGGGTTTGGTCGCGCGCGATTTCTCGAAGGAGCGCGCATGTCGACGCGAAGACATTGTAATTCGCGCGAAGACCAGGCGCGGCGCGCCCCGTCGCAGGGATAAAGAGACTGGCGGCGAAACAAGCGATGGCAATGGCCATAAGCTGGAGGACGGTGCCTCCCGGCGTGCGCCCCGTGGCGGAAAGGCCGCCTGCGATCAGGCCCAAAAAGATGGCGATGAAGGTTGCCGCCTCGACGAGGGCGTTGCCGGCAAGGAGTTCCTCTTTCGCCAGAAGGTCGGGAAGGATCCCGTATTTGACCGGGCCGAACAAAGCCGAGATGACTCCGAGCCCAAACAGCGCAGTAAAAAGTAGCGGCAGGGAGGAAAGCCACAGGCCCGCGGCGGCAACAAGCTGGACCAGTATTTCAGCGAATTTGAGACGCCGCGCAAGCCGCGCTTTGTCATGCGCATCCGCCATTTCGCCGCCAAGCCCGGAGAGGAAAAGCGAGGGAGCCATGAAAGTGCCAAGCGCGAGGGTGATCAACGGGCCAGCCTCCGTTTCGCCGAGCCGGAACAGGACCAGCATGGCGAACATGTTGCGCACGAAATTATCGTTGAAGACGGAAAAAAACTGGCACCAGAACAAACCCGCGAAGCGGCGTGCCCGCAACAAGGAAGCGAGCATGGCAAAGGGCGGGAGCGAAGCTGGGAGATCTTCGCTCATGCGCGCAACGGCTCGGCATGGCCGACGATTCTGACGATGCCGGCGAAGGCAGCGCGCATTTTCCGGTCGAGTTCGTCGACATGTTCGTGTACTTCGTCGACGCTAAGGTAAGGACTGACCCGGCAATGGTAGTTGACGACCAAACCATCCGGCGTCGTCCTCACCCGGACGCTGTGCACATCGCGAATTGGTCCCGTTCCGGATGCCATTTTCGCGAGGGCATGGGTGATTTCCGCGAGTGTTTCTGGAGGCGCGTCGTGACCCTGCAATTGGCGAGGCTCCAACGGCTCGATGTGGGTCTCGACTTCGATGCCGGGCCCGAGTTCGCGGCTGATTTCGCTCTCCAGTCCGGAGACGATCTCATGCGCGCTGCCATGCGTCATGCGGCCGTCGAGTTCGACGTCGAAACTGATCGCTGTGCGCCCCTCGATTTCCTGGACGGTCACGTGATGCACCGGAACGCGGCGTTTGGCCGCGATCAGAAGGACGCGTTCGAGCATCGTCTCGTCGTCGAGGGCGATCGGCTGCGCCGCGACCGTGACGGCAACTTCGGGATGCTGGGCCGCGATCGCGGCCGCGACATTCGCCTCGATCGCGGCGGCTTTTTCAAGCGGTAAGGTCCGCGAGACGGTGAACGCAATGTCACCGAACACATCGGCTCCGGCTGGACGCAGCCGGAGCGTTTCGACCTTGACCACTCCCGGAACGGTTTGCGCGATCGATCTGACTTGCGAGGCAAGGCCCTTCGGCGCCGCGTCCACGAGCGTGTTGACGGTGCGCCGGCCGATCTGAAAGCCCGCCACCGCGATGAAAAGTGCAAGCCCCAAGGCCGCCAAGGCGTCGCCTTGCGGATAGCCGTAACGCGCGGCGGCGATCCCGCAGAGCGCCAGGGCGGAGCTGACGATGTCGCTTGAAAAGTGCAACGCGTCGGCGGCGAGCGCGTCGCTTTTCGTCGTCGCGGCGATCCGCTTCAGCGAACGCCAACGCACCAAATCCACGACGATCGAGGCAATCAAAACACCGAAGGCGAAAGAATTGGCCTCGATTTTGGTGGCGTGGCCCACCAGCCGCGCGATCGCTTCGATCAGGATAAAAACGGCGAGCGCGAACAAAAACCCGGTTTCGAGCAAGGCGGCCAATGCCTCGACCTTGGCATGGCCAAATTGATGCTCTTCGTCGGCGGGCTTGTTCGCGATCCGAATCGCGAAATAGGTGAGGGCGGTGGTTGCCACATCGGCGAGATTATGGCCAGCCTCGGAGAGGACCGCAAGCGAGCCAGAGGCAAATGCGGCGGCGAATTTTGCCGCCATCATCAGCGCGCTTACCGCGATAGAGGCAAGCGCCGCCCTCTCCTTCAGCCGGTTGACCCCGTTCATCGACCTTCTCGTTCCGCGGGCGCCGATATCCCACTCATCGGATCTTCAGCTCAAGCACATACAAAGAGGCGCGGCACGGCCACGCGCCAATGCTATATACCATGGCAAAGCATGTTTGGCGTTTGGTAGCATCGTAGGCCCCGGTTCCGTCCATCGGCACCGGGCCAAGCGGAGGA
>DATARJ010000172.1:0-3482 GCA_036264205.1 Methylocella sp. | reverse complement strand
GGGCTGAAGCCCCTCCACGGCCAGATCATCGACCTCGGCGACGTGTCCGGTGTCGCTTACTACACTGTCGAGCGCGATGGCTTTCGTATCGTCGCCACCTTCGCAAAAAAAGACGAGGAGGCCGTGCCCGTGCGGGTCGTGGTCGTGCTCGCCCGCGGCCAAAGCATGACGCTGTCCACCCCGCACAAGGCGGGCATCCCGCCCGACTCGCTCGACTTCGTCAGGCGGGCCGACACGGTACTCGTCCACAAGACGGCCGCGCCGGAGGGCCGCCTAATTGGCCGCGCGGCCGAGCTTGGCAAGAACAATTTTTACAAAGGAGAAGAGCATGAGTAATACCCTCTCGAAGGGCACAGCCCTCATCACCGGCGCCTCTAGCGGCATCGGCGCAACGTATGCGGATCGCCTTGCACGCCGGGGTTATGACCTGGTCCTCGTCGCGCGTGACAAGGATCGCCTGGACAGGATTGCCGGGCGCCTGCGCGGCGAGACTGGCGTCGCCGTCGAAGCCATGCCCGGCGATCTCACCGCGGCGGGAGACCTTCGCCGCGTGGAGGCGCGTCTGCGCCAGGATTCGCAGATCGGCCTTCTCGTCAACAATGCCGGGGCGGACGCTCCCGGGGGCCTCGCCGACCAGGATCTCGACACACAGGAACGGCTGATCCGCCTCAATGTCACTGCGGTAACGCGACTCGCCGGGGCAGTCGTCCCGCGCTTTTTGGCCGCGGGTGGCGGCGCGATCGTCAACGTCGCATCGGTGCGCGCACTCGCGCCCGAGGTGCTGCCAGGCATCTATGCGGCGACGAAGTCGTTCGTCCTCACCTTCTCGCAGTCGCTTCAGATCGAGCTTGGCCCGCGCGGCCTTTATGTCCAGGCCGTTCTGCCGGGCGCTACGCGCACGGAGATCTGGCTGCGCTCAGGCCGCGACATCGACGCCATACCGAGTGTGGGTGTCATGGACGTCGGCGAACTCGTTGATGCCGCGCTTGTCGGCTTCGACCGGCACGAGCTGGTCACCATTCCGCCGCTGCCCGACGTCGGCCAGTGGGAAAGGTTTGCCAAGGCACGACAGGCGATGTTGCCGAATTTGAGCCAAAAACATCCCGCCGCGCGTTACCGCGCGTGGGAACAGGCAAGCTGAGCCCCGAGGTCGAGGCCGGGATTAAGCTCGTAACCAACGAGCAACGCGGCAACTACCTTATCGCCAACTAATCTCAGAGCCCCGCACGGGGCTCTTTATTTCTTAACCAATAGGCTAAGCGCAGAAAACCAACCCTGCTTGCAATTCCGCCTGTTTCCCTGAAAACCCGCGGCATTTGACGAGACGGGCAGTCACTGCATTCCAGAACTTGTCCTTGATCGGACTCACTCGCGACGGATAGCGCCGCGGTCCACAACGCGAGGGCCGAATGTCAGTTGCAACGTGTTCTTCCGAGTCGCGTGCCGCAATCACACTGCCATGCCCGGCCACTGGAATGAGGGCAGGATCTTAAAAAAGTTGATCGGCTTTTTCGGTTCTGTCATGATCCGTCGTGCCCCGGTCCGCGCGCCAAAGTTTAGATTTAAGCTAGGGTTTGTCATGAAATTTCTCGACTCGGCCAGAGTCACTATTCGTTCAGGCGACGGCGGCGCCGGTTGCCTGTCGTTCCGGCGTGAGAAATTCATCGAATTCGGTGGGCCGGATGGCGGCGACGGCGGGCGCGGCGGCGACGTCATCGCCGAGTGCGCCGCTGGCCTCAATACCCTGGTCGATTATCGCTACCGGCAACACTTCAAAGCGGCCACCGGAATGCACGGCATGGGCAAGAACCGCGCCGGCGGCAAGGGGGCCGATGTGATTCTGAAGGTCCCCGCGGGAACCCAGATTTTCGATGAGGAGGGCGACGTTCTGCTTGCCGATTTAACCGAAATCGGGCAACGCGCCTGTCTCGCGCGGGGCGGCAATGGCGGCTTCGGCAATACTCACTTCAAGACCTCGACCAATCAGGCCCCGCGCCACGCCAATCCGGGCCAGAAGGGTGAAGAGCGCGTCATCTTGCTGCGTTTGAAACTCATTGCCGACGCTGGGATCGTCGGCTTGCCCAACTCTGGCAAATCGACTTTCCTTGCGACCGTCAGCGCGGCAAGGCCTAGGATTGCCGATTATCCTTTCACCACGCTGCATCCGCAGCTTGGCGCAGCCACTTGCGACGGCCGGGAATTCGTTGTCGCCGACATTCCGGGCCTAATCGAAGGGGCGCACGAGGGCCATGGGCTTGGCGACAGGTTTTTGGGCCACATCGAGCGCTGCCGCGTGCTTCTCCATCTTATCGATGCCGGAACCGGACATGCGGGCGAGGCCTATAATGTCGTGCGCCATGAACTCGAAGCCTATGGCGGCGGTCTCGCGGAAAAGCCCGAGATCGTCGCACTCTCCAAGACCGACAGCGTCGATCAAGCCACGCTCCAAGCTCAAGGGTCGCGGCTAAAACGCGCCGCCAAGCAAACGCCAGTGAGGCTTTCGGCGGTAGCTGGCACCAATGTGCGCGAAACCCTGCGCCGGCTTTTAACAATTATCGACCAGACCCAGAACGCCAAGTCGGTTCAGCTGAGCGCCGGCGTGGAGTGGCACCCTTGAGCGTGGCAAACCAAGCAGCGGCGGCGCCTTTCGCCACCTTGCCGAACCTCAAAACCTTCCGCCGCGTTGTCATCAAGGTCGGCTCGTCTTTGCTGATCGATCGCGAACAAGGCTGCGTCAAGCGAAGCTGGCTCGTCTCGCTCGCCGAGGACATCGCGGATTTGCACGCGCGAGGCGCCGATCTCCTCGTCGTTTCGTCTGGCTCGATCGCGCTCGGGCGCACCGTGCTGGGCCTCCCCGGACGCGACCTGAAACTCGAAGACAGCCAGGCCGCCGCCGCCGTGGGCCAGATTGCCTTGGCGCGAATCTGGGCAGAAGTGCTCGCGGAAAGGAAGATTACCGCCGGGCAAATTCTGGTCACCCTTGGCGATACCGAGGAACGCCATCGCTATCTGAACGCAAGGGCGACGATTGGACGCCTCCTCGATCTCCGCGCCGTGCCGGTCATCAACGAGAACGATACGGTCGCGACATCCGAAATACGCTACGGCGACAACGATCGCTTGGCCGCCCGCGTCGCGACCATGGCGAGCGCGGATCTTTTGATTCTGCTCTCCGATGTGCCTGGGCTTTACACCGCGCCGCCCGCGGAAAACCCCGCAGCCGAGCTTGTTCCGGTGGTTGCGCGCGTGGACGAAACGATCGAGGCGATGGCGGGCCGCGGCGCCTCGCCCCTTTCGCGCGGCGGCATGCGCACCAAGATCGAGGCGGCGAAAATCGCGACGGCCGGCGGCACCCATATGCTGATCGCCGACGGAAGGGTCGCGCATCCCGTGGCGCGCCTCAATGCTTCGGTGCCTTGCACCTGGTTCCTGACCGGCTCCAACCCGGTCACCGCGCGAAAAAAATGGATCGGCGGTTCGCT
>DATARJ010000122.1:0-1745 GCA_036264205.1 Methylocella sp. | reverse complement strand
CAGATGCCCCTGCCACCTTACATATCAAGCCGGAGACCGGCCGATCGAAGGGACACGCAAGATTATCAGACGCTGTTCGCGCAAAAGCCCGGCGCGGTCGCGGCGCCTACCGCGAGCCTCCATTTCACGCCAAGGCTCGTTTCCGCATTTGCCGCGCAGCGTGTCCTTATTCAAACAGTTACGCTTCATGTGGGGCCGGGCACGTTTTCGCCGGTCAAGGCGAAGGACACCGTGGACCACACGATGCATGTGGAATGGGGCGAGGTTAGCAATGCGGCGGCCGATGCCCTGAACAGCGCGCGCGTCTCGGGGGGGCGGATCATTGCCGCGGGAACGACGAGCTTGCGGATTCTCGAAGCCGCGGCGCGGCCGGACGGAGGGTTCGAGGCTTTTGCCGGCGAAACGTCTCTGTTCATCACGCCGGGCTATAAGTTCAAGGCGGCCGACGTGCTGTTGACTAATTTCCATCTGCCGCGCTCGACGCTTTTCATGCTTGCCGCCGCCTTTGCCGGGCTTGAGACCATGCAAGCCGCCTATGCGCACGCGATCGCGAAGAACTACCGGTTCTATAGCTATGGCGACGCATGTTTGCTGTATCCGGCAGCCGCGGAGAAGGGTGCGTGACGGCTATTTTCCGTTTCGACGTTTTGAGCCAGGACGGGGCCGCGCGTGCAGGAATCATCACGACGCCGCACGGAACGGTCCGCACTCCGGCGTTCATGACGGTCGGTACGGCTGGAACCGTCAAGGCGATGCATCCCGAAGCGGTAAAGGCGCTCGGCGCCGATATTGTGCTTGCCAACACCTATCATCTCATGCTGCGGCCGGGCGCGGAGCGGATCGCGATGCTCGGCGGCCTGCATAAATTCATGAACTGGCCTTGGCCGATCCTGACCGATTCCGGCGGGTTTCAAGTCATGTCGCTCGCCAAACTCCGAAAGCTCGACGAGAATGGCGTGACCTTTCGATCCCACCTCGATGGCGCGCGGCATGTCTTGACTCCCGAGCGGGCGATGGAAATTCAGGATCTGCTCGGTTCCGACATCGCGATGCAGTTCGACGAATGCGTCAGACTTCCCTGCGCGGAAGCGGACGCGCGCCGCGCCATGCTCTTGTCGCTGAAATGGGCGGAGCGCTCCAAGGCGGCGTTTGTGGCGAAGCCGGGACGCGCGGTGTTCGGCATCGTCCAGGGCGGCGCGGCCGAATCCTTGCGGACCGAAAGCGCGAAGGCGCTCGCGGACATGGGATTTGACGGTTACGCGCTTGGCGGGCTTGCCGTCGGCGAGCCGCGGATGGTCATGCTCGCCGTGATCGAATGCGTGCTGCCGTGGTTGCCTTGCGCCAAGCCTCGCTATCTTATGGGAGTAGGCACGCCGGACGATCTTCTGGAGGCCGTGCGGCTGGGCATCGACATGTTCGATTGCGTGTTGCCGACGCGCGCCGGACGCCATGGTCTTGCCTATACGAGGTCCTGGCGGCTCAATTTGCGCAATGCGCGCCACGCGGACGATCCGTCCCCGGTCGATCCGCTGTCGCCTTGCGCGGCGGCGCGAATCTATTCCCGCGCGTATTTGCATCACCTCGTCAAGGCGGGGGAGATTCTCGGCATGATGCTGCTGACCGAGATTAATCTCGCCTATTACCAGGATTTTATGGAGGACATGCGCCGCGCCATCGCTGGCGGCAACTTCGATGATTTTTGCGACGCGGCGAAAACGGCCTGGCGAACCGGCGAGACACGCGGC
>DATARJ010000323.1:0-3227 GCA_036264205.1 Methylocella sp. | reverse complement strand
CAGCCAGGAGACGCTTGCGGATATGATCGGCACGACCCGGTCCCGGGTGAGTTTCTTCATGAACAAATTTCGAAAACTGGGCTTCATTGACTACAACGGCGGCAACGGCGGCATCGAAGTCCACAGTTCCTTGTTGAACGTCGTTCTGCACGACGAGCCGCATATCGGGATTTAAGCAGGCTTGCCGCTCGGGCATGTGGATAACAACCGCAGATCTCCGGATGTGAGCAATTCTGCACAATCTTTTCCTTGGTACAGGCGTAGCCCCAAAGCTAGGGTATAGACTCAATTTAACCAGAAGTAGATACCAGCGATCAAGCAGACAGCGCTGAGGAAGCTGTCGGCGTTTTGCGTAACGGGTAGCGGCCATCAACCCGCCGCGCGGCAATTGATCATCCCAAACTTGGTGAAGGGAAGAGAACGACCTTGAGTTTTAGCGTTGCGTAATCTCCTAAGGGCACCTTTTCGCGCGAAAGCGCGAAAGCTTCGAGGAAAAGCGGATTAGCTTGCCCGCCGCACCTTTCCCTGGACGCCTTCGAAGGCGCCTTCGACGAGTTCGCAATAGAGCAAACGCGCCGGATCGACCGGCCCCGCGAATACGAGCCTACCCGGCGGTACCGGCGCGAAACCCATGCGGCCATAATAGGACATGTCGCCGACGAGCAGAATCAATCCGTGCCCAGCCGCCCGCGCGGCGTCGAGCGATTTCATCACCAGCTCTTCGCCGATTCCGCCCGCGCGAAATGCCGGATCGACCGTCAGCGGGCCAAGCAGCAGCGCAGGCCGGTTGGCGCAGAAAATTGGCGTCATCCGGTTGGCGCCGACAAGCAAAGTGCCGACCCTTGCGACGAAGGACAAGGCGTAGTCCGGCTCGCCCCCTTCGCGCAGCCTGTACGCCGAGCGCGCGAACCGGCCCGGCCCGAAAGCGCGCTCGTCGAGCTTTTCGATAGCCGCGAGGTCGCCTGGCGATTGCGGGCTGAGCGTGAGGGAAAGATCCGCCATCGGCTTGCCATCGAAAGCGCGCGGACCGGTTCGCCTTCCCGGCGCATGACGTTCACGATTCAAGGGTTTATAGTCCAGGGGAAGCTGCGTTGCCATCGGGCGGCGACGATTCCGGCCACCAAGAGGCTGTTGAACCCGACGACGAAACAAGCCCCAGTCTTGAGCGCGAGGAAACACGCGGCGGTCTTCAGTAGTGGCACAGTTTGACAATCCGCCCGCTTATTCGGCGGCGATAAGGGTCGCGCTGTTGTTCTTATAGGTTGGCCAATTCGGGCAGTAATCAGCGTCGGACTGGTTACCCCAAACTTGCCAGCCGCGCCGCGCTCCGCGCGCGAAAAGCTCAAGATATGGTCCGGGCGAACATGCCTCAATAATCGGATAGAGCTCGTCCGGCTTGCGGGAATGCTCCCGCTTCCTGGTCGCGATAAAATTCACTTGGCTACGCCCAGGCGCAAGCGTTCTGGCGCTTTTGCCGCGCACCCCGAATAAAACCAGCTCTGTGACGTTTCGGAAATAGAACCCGACGCCGCGACCATCGGGGCCGCCATCCTTCCGGATTTTATGCCAGACGATGTTCGACTTATACGTAAAACCCCATGCCGCCATGACGGCCAAGCCTTCGGCCACGAGGGCGTTAGGAACCCAAAGATATAGATGTGAGGTAGAAGCAGTGATGGTCGCGACGGGAAGGGCCTTTATCTCGTCGAGGGACAAGGTGACGTAGCGGCTCAGCCTGCGATGCTCAGGCGCAACCTTGCCGGTACAGTTTTGAAATCGCCAAGGCGGGTCTGCGAGCACCGTCAAAAAGCGCCGGTTCGCTGAAAATAGGGCAAGATCTTCACTCGCTGTCTTCTTCACCGTTCTCGCTCGCCTGTTCAGCAATGATGGGCGCGTTGTCCTCAACATATTTCGCGGTAGTAATGCCGAAGGCGAGGATCGGGCAGCCCCCACCTCCGCCGCCTTCTATTCTCGGTAACAGCTTTTCCATATGCGTTGTGGACGCGCCGTATTTATTTCCCACTTTCGGCCCAAGGGATCTGAAGATCGTCCGAAGATTGCTGGCGCGAGTGACGATCACGCCCACTTCGATCACGCGTAGTTCGAACAGAAGCCGAAAGTTATTCAGATCGCGATCATAGAACCGATCTTTGTTGTTCCACTCGATTTCTAGGCCGACGTGTCCCTTGAAGCAATCGACCTTGTGCGTTGGCGAATCCCACTCTTCAGCGTCTACCCGTATCTTCGTCGCGAACTTTTTCTCTTTCCACTGACGCGCCGTAAGAAAGCTATCGATCCGCTGAGCGATGATACTCTTGGCCCCGCCGCCTTTCAGTAACTCGCTACGCCGGAATTGGAAAGCCCGGAGGGCGGCAATGATATCTTGCCATTCGTTCTGATGTGCGGTTTGCAGGACGCCAGTCGCATTCCGCCACTCATGCACTTGATAGTCCGCCGCGATGTCTTCGGGGATGAGATGGCGCGTCACCATGTGCGCCAGAATAGGTTGATTCGCGCCTGAAAAATAGTCTGACAGGACTAGCAAACTGTACCACTGCCCGGTCTTAAATGCGTTGACACGACCAAAGCTCGGCTTCGAGCTGGGCGCGGGCGAGGAGAAGCGCCAGATTGGCGAAACGCGCGCCGTTGGCGAGGGTCGCGAGTTCGCCGGTTAGTTGGGCAATATAGGCCGCAGTGCATTGTGCGCCCTCGACAATCTCCGTGATTTCAATAGGTTTCGCAATTTTTTCCGTGGTCGAAACGCGGCTTAATCTGCGCGCTAACGATGCTAGCTTTTGCATTTTTTCGTTCCGTTATGTTCGTTAAATGTTACCTATATGTTCGCACATTTCGGCGCGATTGTAAATGGATTTAATAAGAAATATCGTAATTTATTTTATGACAGCGGTTTGGACGCTGTGGTAGGGGAAGGCGAGGCATGTTTGCGGCGGCGGCGTCAGAGCTGGATTTGCGCGGGCGGCTTGCGCGGGCGTATTGCGGTGCTAGAACATTAAACAGCGTTTAAGCCTCCGGAATGTCGTGGACAAATCCTACGAGCCGCGCCAATGGCGCCGCGGCTATGAGCCAGCCGTTCGCCGTAAGCAATAGAGGAGACAAGACGTGGCTGGGAGCGTGAACAAGGTCATTCTCGTCGGTAATCTCGGCCGCGATCCCGAAGTGCGGCGAACGGGCGCCGGCGATCCAATCGTAAGCTTCTCTGTCGCCAC
>DATARJ010000049.1:0-2630 GCA_036264205.1 Methylocella sp. | reverse complement strand
GTCGATCATGCCCTCGGTGACGGCGCCGGCGGGGAGCATGATCCACACCGCGCGGGGAGGATCGAGTTTTTTGACCAAATCTGCTATTTCCGATGCTGGCGTCAGACCCTCGGCCGCAAGTTCGGCGACCGGTTTTGCGGTCCGGTTGTAAACCACGCAATGATGTCCGGCGCGGTGAAGCCGCCGCGCGATATTGCTTCCCATCCGGCCAAGGCCAACCACACCCAGTTGCATTGGAGCACCTCTTTCTATTCGCCATGGGTTTCCCCGTATATACTTTACCATAGGATTTGAGGAGCACACGACCGACATGGCGGCTCTCATGCCAACGCGCACGGTTGCGGCCTTCCCGGTCGTCGCCGTCACTTTGATAGCGATGGCAACGCCCGCTGCCGCAGCGCAAGCGTTAGATGGCGCGCGTTTGCCCTGGCCGCTCGCCTTGCCCTTCGCCGGAATGTTGCTGTCGATCGCGCTTGGACCACTCGTTGTCAAGGAATGGTGGCATATCCATTACGAGAAGGCGGCGGCCTTATGGGCGTTCCTGGCGCTTGCCGGCCTTGGCGCGGTCGCGGGCGCATCCGCGACGGCGGCCGGTTTCGTGCACAGCATGGCACTCGAATATCTGCCGTTCATTCTGATGCTGTTCGCGTTGTTCACGGCGGCCGGAGGCATTTCGATTGAGGGCAGGCTCAACGGCTCGCCGCTGGTCAACACAACGATCCTTGCGCTTGGTACCGTGCTTGCGAGCATTATCGGGACAACCGGCGCCTCGATGATCTTGATCCGGCCGCTCCTTCACGCCAATAGCGCGCGCTCCTTCAACGCCCATGTGGTGATCTTCTTTATTTTTCTTGTCTCGAACATTGGCGGAGTATTGACGCCAATTGGCAATCCGCCGCTGTTTTTGGGCTACCTGCGGGGGATCGATTTCTTCTGGACCACGCGCGCCTTGTGGCCGCAGGCCTTGTTCGCGGCCAGCGTCTTGCTTGCGATTTTTTTTCTTGTCGATTCGTATTTTTACCGGCGTGAAAAATGCCCTCCGCCCGCCGGAACGGCCGCCATCAAACTGCAAGCCGGCGGCCTTGTGAATCTTTGGCTCATCGGGGTCGCGATCCTCGCCATCGTCGCAAGTGGTTTTTGGCGTCCAGAAATCGGCTTCGAGGTTCTTGGAACACGGATGGAACTGCAAAACCTGATTCGCGAAGCGGTAATGGTCGCGGTCGCGCTTGCTTCGCTCCGACTAACGAATCCGAGCCTTCGTGCGGCAAACGGTTTCGACTGGGAGCCAATCAGGGAGGTGGCCTATCTTTTCGCCGGGATTTTCATTTGTATCGTTCCGGTGATGGCGATGCTTGAAGCCGGCACAAACGGCCCATTTTCGACGGTGATCAATGTTTTGATACATGCCGATGGGACACCAAACAATGCGGTCTATTTCTGGGCGACGGGCGTCCTCTCGTCCTTCCTCGACAATGCGCCGACATATCGTGTGTTTTTTCAGCTCGCCGGCGGCGATCCCGCGGCGCTCATGGGTCCGCTCGCTAAGACCTTGACGGCGATTTCGCTCGGCGCGGTGTTCATGGGGGCCAACACCTATATCGGCAATGCGCCTAATTTCATGGTTTATGCGATCGCCCGGCACGCCGGTGTGAACATGCCTGGGTTCTTCCCCTATATGATCTGGTCGGGTGCGATCCTTTTTCCCGTCTTCGCGGCGGTCACCTGGCTATTCTTGATATAGAGTGGGACGACCGGCCGCGCCGCATCGGCGCCGGGGGTTGAATCCCAGGCCCATGCCGAGAAGAGCCGATCCTTGGTCAGACTGGCCCGCCTATTCGCGGACAATGCGCGGCGCAAATTGGGCACGCATCGGGACCACTAAACTTTGCCGCCGCTCGGCGATGGTATGACGCACCTGGTTTAGAGCGAGGGTCAAGGCGCCCATCCGGTTGACGCTCAAGGCGTGGACCGCATCCGGCGCCAGTGCCAGCGCCAAAAGCTCGTCGGCTTCCTCCTCGTAGCCGTCGAGCAGGGCGGCGTGCCTTGCGCTTCGCGCCGCCATGGCGATTTCGAGTAACCGGCGCAGGATTTTGTCGGCGTCCGTGCTCTGGTGACGCGTGAACCTGCTCGCGACTGCCGCCAGCCCGGTGCCGAGCACGCTGAGACACATCGCGCCAATATAAAAAGCATCGCTGTACTTGTCGAAAAAGCTTTCTTCTTCGTCGTCGAGAAAAGCGAGGGCGCCAGGATGCACCGGGAGAGCCGCGCCCTTGTCGGCGGCTGGCGCTTCGATGCGGTTCGCGATCGGAATCCGCGCGGCAATGGCAGGCCGCGCCGCCAACAACAGCCGAGTCATTGCACCCGCCACCTCATTGCCAAGGCTATTGCGCGCGACAAGTCTTGTGCTCACCCCGAGGGTATCGACATCCGCCGGCGGTTTCGGCTGGGCCCCGCCGAACGCGCCGCGCATCACCTCGACCCCTTCGAACGCCGGCGAGCGTTGCGCGATCGCCTTCGCCTCCGCGATGGGAAGGAAGACCGGTGGACCGTGACCGGCCACGGCAATCGTATTGACCGCCTCAGTCAAGCTTTCCGAGCCCGGCGCGCCGACGGCGAGAACTACATCGATC
>DATARJ010000317.1:0-1642 GCA_036264205.1 Methylocella sp. | reverse complement strand
AGGCTTCACCGGTCTGAGCCAAACCGACTTGCCGGCGGTAAAGGCCTATGCCGCACACAAACGCTCATCCGGAAGCCAGTTGCTGGCCGTGTTCCCAACCCAAGTAAACGGGGTTCCGGGTATGGCGAACTCGGCAATTGTGCCGGTCGGGAGATCGGTATACTTTGGTTCCGGCAATTTCTTTGATGGCGGTGGCGGCGGGGTGCAAGCGCTGCAGTTGCCGAGTGATGCGCAATCTAAATAGTCCGCGGAGGAGATGGGCCATGAAGTGGAATCGTATCCCCATTACAATCCTTACGACGGGTTTTGTTGCGTTTTTAGGTGTAGCGGGCGCCGGCGCGGATGTCGGCGACAAATCGCCTCCGGCGGCGAAGAGCAGCGAGGTCGATTTTCCGATTTCCTGCGGCCCGGCGGCGCAGAAGAAATTCAACCAGGCCGTCTGGATCTTGCACTCCTTCTGGTACGACGAGGCGGTCAAGGCCTTTACGGCGGTCACCGCGGTCGAGCCCGATTGCGCGATGGGTTATTGGGGCGTTGCGATGAGCCATTGGTACCCGCTCTGGTACCCGCCCAATGCTGCGGCCCTGAAAGCGGGCTCGGAGGCGGTCGAGAAGGCAATCGCCGCCAAGCAGAAGACCGATCGCGAAAGCGATTACATCGCGGCGATCGCGGCCTTCTACCGGGACAATGACAAGATCGACCACCGCACTCGCGCGGTGGCCTACGAAAAAGCCATGGAGCAGGTGCACCTGCTCTATCCGGATGATCGCGAAGCTGGCGTGTTCTATTCCCTCGCCCTGGTTGCGACCGCGCCGCCCACGGACAAAACCTACGCCAATCAGAAAAAGGCGCGCGCGATCCTGGAAAATGTCCGGGCGGAACTGCCAAATCATCCCGGCGTCGCGCACTATCTGATCCACAGCAACGACTCCGCGGAAATGGCCGAGGATGGCCTAACGGCGGCGCTGTGCTACGCCGACATTGCGCCGGCGGTGCCGCATGCCCTCCACATGCCGTCGCACATCTTCACGCGGCTGGGAATGTGGCGGCAATCGATCGACGCCAACCGCGCGGCG
Source organism: Methylocella sp. (assembly GCA_036264205.1). Taxonomy (GTDB): domain Bacteria; phylum Pseudomonadota; class Alphaproteobacteria; order Rhizobiales; family Beijerinckiaceae; genus Methylocapsa. The sequence continues at coordinate 566 of DATARJ010000317.1, read as the reverse complement.
ACGGCCGCTGCGCTTGGCTATGTGCGGGAGGAGCTTGGCCCGGATGCGTTTGACGGCGAGACCGTCCACACAATGGATTACATGGAATACGCCTATTTGCAGACAGGGCAGGACCGCGAGGCGAAGCGCGTCGTCGACGAGCTACTGACTTTTGGCCGCGCCAAGGTGCAGAACCTGACCACGGCCTATGCTCTCGCAGCGATACCGGCGCGCTATGCGCTGGAGCGCCGGAATTGGTCGGACGCGGCGGCCCTCACCGCACCGCCGATGGCTTTTCCCTGGGAGCGCTTCCCATGGGCGGAGGCGATGATCTCCTATACGCGGGCGCTCGGGGCAGCGCACACCGGCGATGTTGCCGGTGCAGAGACGCAAATCGCCAAGCTGCAGTCGTTCAAGGAAAAGCTCGATCAGGCCAAGGACGATTACTGGGCCAAGCAAGTCGAGGTCCAGCGGCTGGCCGCCTCCGGAATCCTCGCGCACGCGAAGGGCAACGACAAACAGGCCGTCGAGCTGGTGCGTGCGGCTGCCGATCTCGATGCCACGATGGACAAACACCCCGCGACCCC
>DATARJ010000358.1:0-6249 GCA_036264205.1 Methylocella sp. | reverse complement strand
GCATGTTTGATCGAAGTCAGCGGCGAGGCTCCCGTGCCGCCCTCGAAGCCGGAAATGGTGACATGGTCGGCGCGGCCCTTGGAGACGCCGGCGGCGACGGTTCCGACGCCGGCCTCGGAGACGAGTTTGACCGAGACACCGGCCTCGGGATTGACGTTCTTCAGATCGAAGACAAGCTGGGCCAGATCCTCGATCGAATAGATGTCGTGATGCGGCGGCGGCGAGATGAGGCCGACGCCCTGCGTCGAGTGACGCACCTTGGCAATGATGGCATCGACCTTGTGTCCCGGCAATTGGCCGCCTTCGCCGGGCTTTGCCCCCTGCGCCATCTTGATCTGCATCATGTCGGAGTTGACGAGATATTCGGTGGTGGCTCCGAACCGCCCGGAGGCGACCTGCTTGATCGCCGAGCGCATCGAATCGCCATTGGGGAGCGGTTTGTAGCGGTCGGACTCCTCGCCGCCTTCTCCCGTATTCGATTTGCCGCCGATCCGGTTCATCGCGATCGCCAGCGTTGTGTGGGCCTCGCGCGAGATCGAGCCATAGGACATGGCCCCGGTCGAGAAACGCCGCACGATCGCTTGGGCGGATTCGACATCCTCGATGGGGACCGGCAGGCGGCCGTCTTCTTGCGCCGTCTTGATGCGGAAGAGACTGCGTATGGTCAACGGCCGTGCGGTTTCCTCGTTCAGGAGGGCGGCGTAGGCGCGATAGCTGGCCTCGCTGTTGCCGCGCGCGGCATGTTGCAACAGGGACACCGATTGCGGCGACCAGGAATGCGCTTCTCCACGAATGCGGAAGGCGTAATCGCCACCAACGTCAAGGGCATGGCGGTAGAGCGGCGCATCGCCGAAAGCTTCCAGGTGGCGGCGAACGGTTTCCTGCGCGATTTCGGCGAGCCCGACGCCGCCGATCCGCGTTGCGGTTCCGCTGAAATAGCGATCAACAAAATCTTCTGCGAGACCGACCGCCTCGAAAATCTGCGCGCCGCAATAGGACTGGTAGGTCGAAATGCCCATTTTCGACATGACCTTCAAGAGTCCCTTGTCGATCGATTTTATGTAGCGCTTGCACGCCTCATGGCCGTCGATTTCATCGGGAAACTCGTTCGCCATGGCGGCGATCGTCTCGAAGGCGAGGTAAGGATTGATCGCCTCGGCTCCATAGCCCGCCAGCAGAGCAAAATGGTGGACCTCCCGCGCATCGCCGGTTTCGACGACGAGACCGAGCGAGGTGCGCAGACCCTTGCGGATCAGATGATGATGCACCGCCGCCGTTGCGAGGAGCGCCGGTATCGGAATGCGATCGGCGCCGGTCATACGGTCGGACAAAATGATGATGTTGAAGCCGCTGTTGACCGCGTGTTCGGCCCGTTCGCAGAGCCGGCCAAGGGCATCCGGCATGCCTTCCGCGCCGCTTTCCGAAAGATAGGTAATATCGAGAGTCTTGGTGTCGAACGCCTCCTCGAAATGCCCGATCGAACGGATTTTCTCGAGGTCCCCGTTGGTCAGTATGGGCTGGCGGACCTCGAGACGCTTCTTCTTAGCGTTGCCTTCAAGATCGAGGATGTTGGGGCGCGGCCCGATGAAGGACACGAGACTCATGACCAATTCCTCGCGGATCGGGTCGATCGGCGGGTTGGTTACCTGGGCGAAATCCTGCTTGAAGTAGGTATAGAGGAGCTTCGACTGCGTCGACAATGCCGAAATCGGCGTGTCGGTGCCCATCGACCCGACCGCTTCCTGGCCAGTCACCGCCATCGGCGGCAAAAGAAGCGAAAGATCTTCCTGGCTGTAGCCGAACGCTTGCTGGCGATCCAAGAGCGACACATCAGTGCGCGGCGAACGCGGATGGACCGCGAGATCCATATCCTCGAGCACGATCTGGGTACGCTTCAGCCATTCGGCATAAGGATGCGAGGCGGCGAGCGTAGTTTTGATTTCGTCGTCCGAGATGATGCGACCCTGCTCCAAATCAACGAGCAGCATCTTGCCCGGTTGCAACCGCCATTTGGTGACGATCCGCTCTTCGGCGATCGGCAGGACGCCGGCTTCCGAAGCCAGCACGACGAGCCCGTCGCTGGTGACGAAATAGCGCGCCGGACGTAGGCCATTGCGGTCGAGCACCGCGCCGATCTGGCGCCCATCGGTAAAGGCGACGGCGGCCGGCCCATCCCATGGCTCCATCATCGCGGCATGATATTCGTAGAAGGCGCGGCGCGCCGGATCCATCAGCGGATTGCCCGCCCAAGCTTCCGGAACGAGCATCATCATCGCATGGCTGAGCGAATAGCCGCCCTGGAGAAGGAATTCGAGCGCATTGTCGAAACAGGCCGTGTCCGATTGACCTTCGTAGGAGATGGGCCAGAGCTTACTTATGTCATTGCCGAAAAGCCCGGAGGCGACCGAGGCTTGCCGTGCCGCCATCCAATTGAGGTTGCCGCGCAGGGTGTTGATTTCGCCATTATGCGCGACGAGACGATAGGGATGCGCCAGCGACCAGGTTGGAAACGTGTTGGTCGAAAAGCGCTGATGGACAAGCGAAAGCGCCGATTCGAACAAGGGGTCGGCGAGGTCCGTGAAATATTTGCCGAGCTTCGTCGCGAGCAGCAGGCCTTTGTAGACGACAGTGCGCGACGAAAGCGACACGGGATAGAAGCCGGCGGTGCGCGGGTCGTTCAGATGGTAGACCGCGTTCGAAATCGTCTTGCGTAGAATAAAAAGCCGCCGCTCGAATATGGTCTGGTTCTCGACATGAGGGCCGCGGTGGATAAAAATCTGGCGGCTCACAGGTTCGGCCGCCCTGACGCTCGCGCCAAGACAAGACGAATCGACCGGCGTGTCGCGCCAACCGAGAGTGATCTGTCCTTCCGCGGCGACCATTTTTTCAACAATGTCTTCGACGATACGGCGGCCCTCCCTATCGCGGGGCAAGAACAGCGCGCCGATGGCATATTCGCCCGGCGCCGGCAGGACGAAACCGAGCTCGGTCGCCTGTTTGGCAAAAAAGCGATGCGGGATTTGAACCAGCATGCCGCAGCCATCGCCCGCCTCGGGATCGGCGCCTACCGCGCCGCGATGATCGAGATTGCGCAGAATCTCGAGACCCATGGCGATCATTTCGTGCGACTTGCAATTGCGCATGTCCGCGACGAATCCGACTCCGCAGGCAGCATGCTCCTTGACGGGCGAATAAAGGCCTTGCGCGGCCGGCAGGCCTGGATCAGACAAGATGCCGGGGAAGATCGAATCCGTCATCTCTCACCCTTCCTAATGAGTATCGCCAAAATAGGACCGCTGGCAGGGGCCTCCACGCCATCGAAGCCTGCGTGAGGAGACTCGCCGGTCGCGCGACAATCGCGTCTAGCAAGAACCGAGCCACACCGGCTTCGAGGCGCTGCCACAGACCAGTGCCAGCGCGCTGCTTCAGCTTTGGATTTGCGTCGATTCCAGGCGCCGAGTGCGCGCCACCGGCGTCGCCCCAGCCCATATAGTCAGTAACGCTCTCTTAAGGTTTAAGATTGCAGATTTTTGGGGCTTTAACAAGCATTGAAAATGATCATTGCAAACCGGCGTGCAACCGCGCAAAAGGCGGCCCGCGGCGCAGGGATAGCCTCGCACCGTTGGGTCAGCCGGATATTGAAGCCAAGACCTTGCGGCAATGATTCCCGGTCGGTGCCTAGATGCGGATCCTGCACATTGATCCCGATGACATCGACAATCCTCTGAGTGGGGGTGGTCCCCGGCGGACGTACGAGATCTATCGTCGACTAGCCGGGCGGCACGAGATCGTCGTCCTAACCCCCAGCTTTCCGGGTTCAACGAAGGAGAAGGTCCGCGAGGGTGTTCGCTATCTGCGGTTGGGCCGGCGGATCGGGGATCACGGCTCATCGCATCACATCACATTTTTTTTTGCGCTACCTCGAGCCGTCCGGCTCCACGCTCACGATCTGCTGGTGGAGGACTTCATGCCGCCGCTGTCGACCACGTTGAACCCATTGTTCACGCGCCAGCCCGTCATCGCATCGGTGCAGTGGTTCTTCGCGGAGTCCTTATCAAAGCAGTATAAAATGCCCTTCTTTTTGGGAGAAAAATATGGCGTTCGATTGTACCGTAATTTTATTGTGCTTGTGAATTCCATGCAACAGAAGATTAGGTCTCGGGTCCCTAACGCGCGCATTATTGTCAATCCGAACGGGGTGGACGAAGATCTCTTTGGTAGTCCAACGCGGGTGGGGAACTTCATTCTCTTCCTAGGGCGGGTCGATTTGCACCAAAAAGGGGTGGACATGCTCATGCACGCTTACAGCAGTCTCCCCAAACAAAAGCGCCTCCCGCTCGTGCTGGCTGGTTTCGGCAATGAGTGGAACGAGGTCGAGGGTCTCGCGCGCGCGCTCGACATCGCCGCCGATCTGCGAATAATTGGCCGTTTCGACGCTGTGGAACGCGCGCGGCTATTGGAGGATTGTCGCTTCGTATGCTTTCCATCCCGGGAAGAAACATTTGGTATGGTCATCACAGAGGCATGCGCGGCGGCGAAACCCGTTATTCACTTCGATGTCGCGCCCATGAACGAAGTTGCCGATGGGGCGGGCTGCCTGGCCATCGAGCCGTTCAGCATCCAAGACTTTGCAAGGGCGATCGGACAATTTTCGGATGCGTCTGATCAAGAGATATTCAGCCGTGGCCTAGCATGTCGCCAGCGTGTCCAGGTCTATCGCTGGGACAGCATTGCCCGGCGCCAAGAGGATTTTTATTTCGAAACGGTGGAACGATCCAGAGGTGGTGCTCCTGACCTGCCGGCGATTTAGTGGGCACCAGAGCGTCACTTAGCTTCCAAGCCCCGGTGCAAGGGGCGCTGCGCGGAAAACCCGAGCTGCTTCCTCGGGCGCCCAACCGTGGCCTCGCTCATACAACCGACGACCTCCCGCTGGAGTTATGTAGCAGTTAGTAAGCCTTCTTAATAAGCGCCGCGACCCAAGGGTTGAAGCCTGTACCAAGCAGAGACTTCGGGAGCCAACGCACATACGCACGCGCCAGCGCTCGCAGCGGCCGAGCCACGCGGCTGAAATTCATGAGACCTTCGATGCTGGCCGGTTCCACCGCGACCTCCCGACCGGCTAGGTACTGGCGGAGGTCGGAATAGCCCCAGAGGAAATTTTCCCCCCACGGACGATGGATGGTCACGCCCACTCGCGCCGCAAACGCTTTCTCCCAATTCATCGCCATGCTGTCCGGACCGTGCGCGGTATCAATCGGAAAGCCGCGGTTTGGACCGGCAAGAAAGAGGTAGCCCCCCTCGCGGACAACTCGCAACAGTTCAAGCGTCCAGCGCCGTCTCACTTCATGGTAATCACTTCTTCGGTCCGAGTGTCCGTTTGTGGTCCCGACGTGCTCAATGACGCCGATGGAGTATACGAGATCGAAGGCCCCGTCGGCGAAAGGCAGCACGGGATCAACCGGCGCCGCGACCACGAAGCGACTAGCGGAGCGTTGTTGCTCTCGCCAAAATTTCACGTTTTCAACGAGGTCAAACCCGTACGCGTCAATACCTTGTTCGCGCAGCCGCTCGGCCGTTGCACCAACCCCGCATCCCGCGTCGAGCACAGTCCGTGCGCCAGTGCGTTGCACCAAGGGAAGGAGATAACGGTCGGTCTTTTGAATATTGTCCGTCAGCTGGCTTTCCGCATAGGCGAATGCGATCGAGTCATAGGCACTCGCAATTTCCGGCGCAATCGTAGAAGGATAGCCATCTATGTGACCGGCGAGCCTTTCGTTGCAAATCAGAGAAGACTCAATCATTTGGGTCATACGAGTTCAATCCAATGAAGTTGAAGCGCAGCCCGCTCTATTCTTCCGAAGCTACCCCAAATCGGAGCAAAGGTCCATCGCGGATCAGCGATAAGGCGCGGCGAGGTTCATCCCTGAGCCTCGCCGGCGGCTAGCGGATTTTGTCCGCCCGCCAGCCGTGCCGCCACGCGATCGAAATAGAGGTAAATCACCGGTGTCGTGAAGAGCGTCAGGACCTGGCTCACGATGAGGCCGCCGACGATGGCGATGCCGAGCGGATTGCGGAGTTCCGAGCCGGTGCCGGTCCCAAGCATCAAAGGCAGCGCGGCGAGGATCGCGGCGAAAGTTGTCATTAAAATCGGGCGAAAGCGCAGGAGGCAGGCTTGGAAAATCGCCTCGCGCGGGGCCAGCCCCTCGGAGCGTTCGGCGTCGAGCGCGAAATCGATCATCATGATCGCAT
>DATARJ010000355.1:0-1940 GCA_036264205.1 Methylocella sp. | reverse complement strand
CTTGGCGATCACCGGATCGAAAATATCGCCCTTTTCCTCGAAAGCTTCGAATCCGTCGGCGTCGAGAACTTCCGACCAGAGATAGCTGTAATAGCCCGCCGCATAGGACTCGCCCGAAAAGACGTGCTGGAAATGCGGCGTGCGGTGGCGCATCGTGATCGAGGCAGGCATGCCAAGTTTGTCAAGTTGCTTTTTTTCGAAGCCAACGATGTCGATCGCGTCCGCGCCGGATGCTAGATGCAGTGCGAGATCGACCAGCGCCGAGGCGGTATATTCGACCGTCGCAAAACCCTGGTTGAACTGGCGCGCCGCAAGCAAGCTGCGCAGAAGCGCTTCCGGTATAGGCTCGTTTGTCTGATGATGCAGGGCGAACCGGCGCAACACCTCCGGCTGCTCCAGCCAATGTTCGTAAAGCTGCGAAGGAAACTCGACGAAATCGCAGGCGACGTTGGTGCCCGAGATCAATGGATAGGTCACATTGGACAACATGCCGTGCAGCGCGTGGCCGAATTCATGAAACAAGGTGCGCGCATCGTCGAAACTCAAGAGACAGGCTTGCCCCTCGCTGGCCTTGGCGAAATTCAAGACATTGACGACGATCGGCCGGACCTCTCCGTCGAGCTTTTGCTGTTCGCGGACGAAACTCATCCAGGCGCCGCTACGTTTCGAGGGCCGCGCGAAATAATCGCCGATAAAAAGCGCGATCTCTTGTCCGTGCCGCCCGGTGACCGTCCAGGATCGTGCGTCACGATGGTAAAGCGGCACGTCGTCACGTTCGCTGAAGGACAGGCCAAAGAGCCGGTTCGCGGTGAAAAACGCGGCCTCAATCATTTTGTCGAGTGGCAGATAGGGTTTGATTTCGGCCTCACTGAGGTCGAATTGCGCCTTGCGGCGCTTTTCGGCATAGTAGCGCCAGTCCCATGGCGCGATTTGGAAGTTGCCGCCCTCGCCCGCAGCGATCGCCTGTAAGGCCTCCTCTTCGCCCAGCGCCCGCGCCAAGGCCGGTGCCCAGATGGAATGCAAAAGGTCTAGCGCTGCTTGCGGGGTTTTCGCCATCATATCGGCCAGGCGGAAGTGTGCGAAACTTTCAAAACCGAGAAGTCGTGCGCGCTCCGTGCGCAACCGGACCATTTCAGAAGCAATGGCGCGATTGTCGGTCAACCCGCCGGATTCGCCGCGCTGGATCCATCCGCGAAAAGCCTTTTCCCGCAGATCGCGGCGGGCCGAGAATTGCAGGAAAGGCGCGACGCTCGAACGCGACAAGGTGATGCCATGCTTGCCGGGAAGGCCGTGGTCCGCCGCAGTCCGCGCCGCAGCGGAGACGAGCGATGCGGGAAGGCCGGCGAGATCGTCCGCCGCGAGAACCAGCACATAGGCTCTTTCATCGGCGAGAACGTTTTGAGCGAATTTGGTGGCGAGCGTCGCAAGGCGCTCGGCGATTGCGGCGAGCCTCGCCTTGGCTTCCTCCGGCAGACCGCCGCCACTGCGCACAAAAGCGATATGATAGCGCTCGAGAACCCGCGCCTCTTCGGCATTAAGCTCGAGTTTGCCGCGCCGCGAATATAGCGCGTCGACGCGTTGAAACATCGCGCTGTTCAGATAAATTCCGCTGCGATGGCGGGCAAGTCTTGGCGCGATCTCGCGTTCGACCGCCTCAATCTCGTCATTGGTGTCGGCGCGCGCCAGATGGAAGAAAACGGAACAGACGCGAGTAAGCTCGCGGCCGCTTCTTTCGAGCGCTTCGATGGTGTTTTCGAAGGAAGGCGGATTTGGATCGGCCGCGATTGCTCCGGTCTCGGCTTGCGCATCGGCAAGCGCGATTGCGAAGGCTTGCCCAAAGTGGCTTGGCTTCAGGCGATCGAACGGCGGCGCTTCAAAAGGCCCCGTCCACGGTTCGAGAAGTGGGTTGGTTTCGCGGGATGCTTCTTGGTCCATGGCGG
>DATARJ010000334.1:0-1779 GCA_036264205.1 Methylocella sp. | reverse complement strand
AGAGCGTCGACATCAACGGAATTAAGCACCATCGGTCCCCTGCCCGATCCATAATACGACCGCCGCCTCGCCCGCCCCGCGCGCCAAGAAACCCACGCAAGATTAACACGCCGCCCGCATTTTTCGATTCGCGCTTAAGTTTTCCTTAAGGGTTTTACGAAATATGTTTCAAATACCCACGCGAACGATTGGAAACCACATGTATCTCTCGCTCGGAAAGGCCGCCAAGGAGGCGGGCGTCGCCAAATCCACTATCTCAAAAGCCTTGTCTTCCGGCAAGTTGTCGTACCGGGAAAAAAATTCGGACGGTTATAAGATCGATCCGGCCGAACTTTTCCGCGTGTGTCCGAAAACCCCAAAAACCGATGCGGACGAACTCTCGTTGAACGATTGGCAATCGAGTCAAGCCGACGGGGAAACGACCCCCTATTCGGCCAAATTCGAGATCCAGCTCGCCGGACTAAAGAGTCTGATCGGGGAGAAAGACCGCCGGATCGCCGATCTCGAAGCCGACCGCGCGCAGCTTCGCGAAGATCGCCACCGGCTCACCGAGAACTGGCAGGAAGAACGCGTCCGGCTCCTCAAATTGCTCGAGGATCAGACCTGCACCGTCAAGCTTCTGACCGACGAGCGGAGCACCCTCGTGGCGCAAGTTCAACGCACGTTCTGGCAGAGGGTTTTCCGCCGCAAGCCGGCCATCGCGGCCTAAGGATTGCGATTGCGCGGCGCGCAAATGGTCGCGGTTTTGGGGAGATATTAGCGCCTTCCCCCGGCCAGGATCGCGCTGTCATGTTTGCTCCCAACGATCCCGGTAGGGTAGAAGCCGGTTCCGCCCCGGGGTCCCGCGATGTCTTTGCCCTACACGGCCCATGTCGCGCAATCGATGCGCGAGATCGATGCCGCGCAATGGGACGCTTGCGCCAATCCGGAGGCGGACCCAAGTGGACTTGGCATGTTCGCGCCGGGACCAGGGCACACACGCGACGGAGACCAGCCAGCAAATGAAGCGGAGCGGTTTAACCCTTTTATAACCCATGCCTTCTTGACGGCGCTTGAGACGTCGAAGTCGGTTGGGGCGAGAGCCGGCTGGATCGGCGCGCATATTCTTGTCAAGGACGCGGGGGGCCGTCTCGCCGCCGCCGCGCCGGCCTATTTGAAGACCCATTCCATGGGCGAGTACGTATTCGATCATGGCTGGGCCGATGCGTATCACCGCGCGGGACTACCTTATTATCCAAAGCTACAAGTGGCGGTGCCGTTCACGCCGGTCACCGGCCGCAGGCTGCTTGTCGCGCCAGGGCACGGCGAAGCAGCGCGGCAAACGCTCGTTGCTGGGCTTCGCGCACTTCGCGAAAACGCTGGAGCCTCGTCGCTCCACATTACTTTTCCCACCCGCACGGAATGGGAGACGCTTGGCGCCGCCGGGTTCCTTCAGCGTACCGGACAGCAATTTCATTTCCTCAACAAGGGTTACCCGGATTTCGACGCCTTTTTGGCCAATCTCGCGTCGCGCAAGCGAAAGATGATCCGCCGCGAACGCAAGGCGGCGCTCGCCGGTGGCATCGCGATCGAGCTTTTGACTGGCGCCGGCATCACCGAAACCCATTGGGACGCATTCTTTCTCTTCTACATGGATACCGGCGAGCGCAAATGGGGGAGGCCCTATCTCAGCCGCGCATTTTTTTCGCATGTTGGCACTTCGATGCGCGATCATATTCTCCTTGTCATGGCCAAGCGCAACGGCCGCTATATCGCGGGCGCCGTTAATTTTCTCGGGCT
>DATARJ010000324.1:0-5547 GCA_036264205.1 Methylocella sp. | reverse complement strand
ATCGTCACGATGGCCGGCTACAATGCCGCCTTCCTGACCCTTGCTATGGTGGCCACGGCAGGACTGCTGCTCGTAGTCATCGCCATGCCAGAGACGACGCCGTCATCAAAAGGCAGCCCATCTTGACGGTGCATCGGCCTGAGCCTTCGAAAGCTCAGCGGTCTCCAAACTCGAAAACACAAATCCGACTGATCCGCTTTCCCGTGTGGTCGAGCACATCGAACGTATGACAGCCGCTAAAGAAAAACAAAAAAATCCGTCAACCTTTTTTTTGGACCTGCTCCATCTTATTGCTATTGCGCTGTAGTGTTTCGATCGCCTGTTTCCAAGCGAACGGCGAGCATTCTACCGCGCGAAGGTGTTGCACGTATCGACCTCGCCCGATTTCAAGCCGGCGTTCAACCACTGGACGCGCTGCGCCGCCGTGCCATGGGTGAAGGAATCGGGAACCGCGTAGCCTCGCGCGGCCTTCTGCAAACGATCGTCGCCGATCGCCTGCGCGGTCGCGACCGCCGTTTCGAGGTCGCCCGCCTCCAGGAATTGATATTTGCGTTCGGCGTTGGCGGCCCATACGCCGGCGAGGCAATCGGCCATGAGCTCGACCCGCACCGACAAATAATTGGCATCGCCCTGGCTGACGGCACGCTGCTGCGCCGCCTGAACTTTCGGCAAAATGCCGAGTAGGTTTTGGACGTGATGTCCGATCTCGTGCGCGATCACATAAGTGTAGGCGAAGTCGCCGCCGCCGCCGAGGCGCCGTTTCATGTCCTGAAAAAAGGCCGTATCGAGATAGACCTTCTGATCCCTCGGGCAATAGAAAGGCCCCATCGCCGACTGGGCGCCGCCGCAGCCCGAGGCGGTCCGCCCGCTGTAGAGGACGAGCTTCGGCTTGGTATAAGGAATCCCTTTCTCCCGTGGCAGGACCTCCGACCAGACGGTTTCGTTCGCGCCAAGAACGGCGGCGACGAATTGGCCCATGTCGTCAGAGGGCGTCCCGGTCTGCGTCGCGCGGGTTTGCGCGCCTTGGCGGGTGTTGTTCAGCTGTTCCGCGCCGCCGATCAGAATCCTGGGATCAATGCCGAGCGCCCAACCGAGGAGACCCAGAACCACCATGGTTCCAATTCCAAGACCGCCCTTGCCGGCCATGCCGCTACCGCCGCGCCGGTCCTCGACATTGTCCGAGCGGCCGAAATCTTGCCACTTCATAAGCGCCTCCCGCTGCTTCGTTGCGTCTCCCGCTTGCAGGCCCCACCGCTTACGCCGGCCGGCCTGCGGCACATTCAGAAAAGCTTGGTTGCACCCCGACGGATTACATCGAAAATCTTGGAGTTAACAGGGATGCGCGGATGGACGTTTCTGTCAGGGTCATTTTTTAAATATTCCGAGCAGCCACAAAGCCAAAAGAAACGCTCCAATTATGTATACTGCGTGGGCCGTGATCCAAGTAAACAGAGCGGCAACGTCCAGACTCCTGATGAACGCAGCAGCATTTTCTCTGAAGAAGTTCGTGATAGCGGGAATAATTTCGCCAAGCCATTGGAAAGATATTACGTATAGCGGTTGCATTATCCAAATCCAAAAAACACGTACGATGTCGCCCGGCGTTGCCGTTAGCGGTTGACGCCTCTCCCCCGATACGGACAAAAAGCCTACCCGCCGGTGACGCTCATATGCCGCGCAACCGCGGGCTTCGCGTGCTCGCGATCAATGATGAAATCATGGCCCTTGGGCTTGCGGGCGATGGCGGCGTCGAGAGCCTCGTGCAGAAGCTCGTCGGACGCCGACGCGCGCAACGGCGCGCGCAGATCGGCTGCATCCTCCTGGCCAAGGCACATGTAAAGCGTTCCGGTGCAGGTCACCCGCACGCGATTGCAGCTTTCGCAAAAATTATGGGTAAGCGGAGTGATGAAGCCCAAACGGCCCCCGGTTTCCGCGACATGCACATAACGGGCGGGGCCGCCTGTCCGGTAGCCGGTTGGGCGAATCGTGAAGCGCTCCTTGAGCCGCGCCTCGACCAAGTTTAAAGGCAAAAATTGATCCGCGCGTCCGGCCTCGATCCTGCCGAGCGGCATAACCTCGATCAAAGTGAGGTCAGCCCCCCGTGCGTGCGCCCATTCGAGCATTGGGACAATCTCGTCCTCGTTAACGCCCTTAAGCGCCACCATATTGATCTTGACCGATAGCCCCGCCGCTTGCGCCGCGTCGATCCCGGCCATGGTTTGGGCGTGATCGCCCCAGCGGGTGATCGCCTTGTATTTTGCCGGGTCGAGCGTATCGAGCGAGACGTTGAGACGGCGCACGCCTGCTTTGGCGAGTTCCTTCGCGTAACTCGCGAGTTGGGATCCGTTCGTTGTGAGGGTTAATTCGGAGAGTGCGCCGGACTCGATGTGGCGGGCGAGCGCGCGGAACAGATGCATAATATTGCGGCGGACCAAGGGTTCCCCGCCGGTGATCCTGAGCTTGCGGACGCCGCGTCTGACGAAAGCCGTGCACAAACGGTCCAGTTCTTCGAGGGTGAGCAAATCGCGCTTTGGCAGGAAATTCATGTCTTCGGACATGCAATAGACGCAGCGCATGTCGCAGCGATCGGTCACCGACACGCGGAAGTAGGAGATCGCGCGTCCGAACGGATCGACGAGCGGTGGCGTGGCAGGCGGGCCGGGCGCTGGTTCAAAACCAGCCTTTGGAATTTGGCTGGCGACGGTCATGGGCATAGCCTTACCGATCCGGGGGCGGGAATTCCACGCCAAAATGATACATAATGAGAGCTGCCGGAAAAGCGACGCGTTCGCGGCTGGCTGGAATGCGAATTTTCGCGGATGTCGAAGCGGAAAAGAGGCGATGCGCGACAATCGGGAGCAATGGCCGAGCGAATTAAGGCTGAGGGAGACCGGCCGTATCCTTAGTGTCAGTTTCGAGAACGGCGATAGCTACGATCTTTCCGCCGAATATCTGCGGGTCATGAGTCCCAGCGCGGAAGTCCAGGGCCACCGGCGAGAAGAACGCTTGATCATCGGGGGCAAGCGGCATTGCAGCGTGACCGGGATCGAGCCCGTCGGCACCTATGCGGTGCGGCTGATCTTCGACGATTTGCACTCCACGGGCATCTTCACCTGGGACTATCTCCATGAGCTCGGCTCGCGCCATGACGAGAAATGGGCGGTCTATGAGGCGGAGCTCAAAGCCAAGGGGCTCAGCCGCGACCGGGCGGGGCAGGCGTGACTGAGAATCCGCGGGTTTTGCCTCACTGCCCGAGCGCCCGGTCGAGGTCCTGTCCGGCCGAGCTTGCCCCCTAACTCTTGGCATCAATCGATGCCGCAAGGATCCCAAGCAACAACGGTATTCGACAGCTAGGCTAAAGCGCTTGGCCTTCATTCCCCGGATAGCTGCAACGCCATTTCACGACTCTCCGGCCGGGGTGGCTATTCGCCCACTCGGCGATCACCGGCGGCGCCTGCGACATGCACTGCACGAGGGAGCCCTCGTCAACGAACGAAAGATGCCGCTCCTCGCATGACGCGGGCTCCGTCAAAGTGCAAACCGTGAGAATCAGTTCAACGAAACCCATCGCCGACTCCATCGATAAAGCAGCCTTTCGCGCACATATTGCTCTCGTTTCGCTTGCGGCGCGCCCATTGTCGCGTTTCAAGCGCGTACGCTCCTAAGCGCGGCATTTCCGGAATTGACGGTTAGCTTTTTTTGTAATCGATATAGGCAAAGCGCTGATCCGAGGGGGTCCCCTCCAGAGCGCCGCCAGCCTTGCCGGGCTGCCAAAGCACAACTTCTTCGATCTTTTTCGCCAGTTCGAAATCCTTGTCCGTGATCCCCTTGGCGGCATGGTTCTGGAGGCGGACTTCGACCCAAGCGTAAGAGGCGGTGAGATCTGGATGGTGCCACGCCGCCTCGGCCAGATGGCCAACCGTGTTGATCACCATCAGCGTGCCCTTCCAGCTCGCCGTCCGATACGTGCGGCGAATCCAACCTCCTTCATAGACCCAGCGCGGCAATTCTTGTTCGAGGCGCGCCTTGATCTCGGCTTCGCTGTAGGTCTTTTCCTTGGCAACTTCGCTCATTGTCAAATCCAATCCTTGCTGGCGTGGTCCCGTTCCTTCGCATGCACGGCCATTCTAATATGAATTATGCAAAGACATGAAATCCGGATATTTCACCGTGCTTGGTCACGGCCTCCCATCCGGTTGTCTTTGAACCGCCGCGGAAACATGTTTTAAAGTACCGGGCACGGGAGGGGAGAAGAGATGCACGGTTCGAGACCAGCCGCTTGGCGCCGCCCGTGGCGGGAAGCCGCTTTGTGGGGGATCGCGCTTACAGTCACGTTTGAGGCTGCTTCGGTTATCGCGGCTGAGCGAAAATCGGACCCTCCGGAGCAAAACTGGCCTTGCCACCAAATTCTGGTCGGGAGGTTGTCCTTGGCCGCGGTATGGTCCGGCCCCTCGATCGAGGGCCTGGAATGGCGCAACGATCAGGCTGTCGCCGATATCGTGGCAAGGCTCGCGGCGCGGCGCGTTCCGCTCGACGACGCGGAACGCACGATCGAGGACTTTGCCCGATCGCAGGGAGCCGGTAAGACGAAAAAGCTGGTTTCCGTTTTCGCCGGCCTATTTGAAACGCTCAATGACGAACGCTCGCAAGTGATCGAAGGGCTTCTTCGCTTCGGCGCAAAACAGAAGGAACTTGCCGAGAAAATACGCGCCGAGAACGCCTTGCCGCGAGAAACGCGGGGCAAGCCGCCGCCGGATGCGGGCAAGCAAGACGCGGAGACCGTTGCAGGGGACTTGGAATGGGACCTGCGCGTTTTCGATGAACGGCACCAGTCGCTCGCCTATGTGTGCGAAACGCCGACGCTCATCGAACAACGGCTCTTCGCTCTCGCCAGGGTCATTCAACGCAGCCTGGAATGACCGGGTGTCGATACACCCGGCCACGATCCGGCGCAAGGATAGAGCATGTCCCGAAAAAGTTACTCGACACTTTCGATTCCGCATGCTCCGACTTTTTGAGATTGAGCTGCGCCCTTATCAATCAAATAGTTCCATTTGATCGGGACGCGCACTAGCGATGTACTTCTCATTGATGGGCGAGGAGGGCGTTGTTCTCGTCGAGAAGGGGCACGCCGTAGGATGCCAAAATCCGGATGATCTCGGCCTGGTTCTCGGCGATGAGCTTGTTCAAGATACGTTTCCAGTCCTGATCGGAATGGCGCACCCCCATTCCGATTCGATATATCATGCGCGGTCCGGACGCTTCCTTGACGAGCGGCGTGACCTTCATCGGGATTTGGGAGTGCTTCGCGAGATAGCCGGCGATCGGGCCCCAAAGGATGGCGGCATCGATGCGGCCGCCTTCGAGATCCGCGATCATCGCCGAGGCCGGCGCGTCAAACCGCGTGTCGACCACGAGCGGATAG
Source organism: Methylocella sp. (assembly GCA_036264205.1). GTDB lineage: Bacteria > Pseudomonadota > Alphaproteobacteria > Rhizobiales > Beijerinckiaceae > Methylocapsa. The sequence goes on along the minus strand of DATARJ010000324.1, from coordinate 122 downwards.
GATTTGGCATTCTCCAAAAGCCCGTTGACCGCGAGATTGGTCGCGGGAGGCGTGCCCGCCACGATGCCGATGCGCTTTCCTTGCAAACGCTTATCTTCAAGGCTGTCAATCGTTTCGAGACC
>DATARJ010000243.1:0-5807 GCA_036264205.1 Methylocella sp. | reverse complement strand
CTCTTGATCAGCGCCTACTCCATGCGCATGGAAATGGGGGAGTGGAGGCCGGCGCCCGTGCCGAAGCTGCTTTGGCTCAACACGGGGATGTTGATCTTGAGCAGTGGCGCGATGCAATGGGCGCAGGTTGCCGCGCGCCGGGGAAGGATGGACAGCGTCAGAGCCGGGCTGCTTACAGGGGGCGCATTCGCCTTTGCATTTTTGGCCGGTCAGCTTGTGGCATGGCGGCAGCTCGATGCCGCGGGCTATTACTTGGCGACCAATCCCGCCGCCGCGTTCTTTTACCTGATCACCGGCGTGCACGGGCTGCACATATTGGGCGGCCAGGTGGCCTTGGGCAGAACCCTGGATAAGGCGTGGCAAGGTGTCGCGGTTGGCAAGGTGCGGTTGAGTGTCGATTTATGCGCCATGTACTGGCACTTTCTGCTTTTTGTCTGGCTGGTTTTATTCGGTCTGCTTTTGCTTACCGATCCGATTGAATCGGACAGCGGCCTAGTTTCTTTGATTTGGCGCATTTTCTGACCGCGAGCCAGTGTCGCCGCGCCTTAAAAATGCTCCAGAGAGGACTTTGGAAAAACAAATGACGGAATCGGCACTTACCGACACGTTGGAAGCGCCCTCGCGCCAGGGAGGCTGGCAGGGCTTTGCCGCCGACTGGTCCTCGGACCAGCGGGCGTTCAAGAGCGCCACCTGGGGCAAGGCCATGATATGGATCTTCCTCCTGAGTGATACATTTATTTTTAGCTGTTTTCTGCTTTCCTACATGACGGTGCGGATGTCGACGACCGTGCCTTGGCCGGACCCCAGTAAGGTCTTCGCCTTGACGATCGCCGGCAGAGAAGTTCCGCTTCTACTGATCGCCATCATGACCTTTATCTTGATCAGCAGCAGCGGGACGATGGCGATGGCCGTCAACTTCGGCTACCGCCACGATCGAGTCAAAGCGGCGCTCTTGATGCTGGCAACCGCAGCATTTGGCGCCTCCTTCGTCGGAATGCAGGCTTTCGAGTGGACCCACCTGATCTTGGAAGGGGTGCGGCCCTGGGGCAACCCGTGGGGCGCCGCCCAGTTTGGCTCTTGCTTTTTCTTGATCACGGGCTTCCACGGCACCCACGTGTCGATCGGCGTCATTTTCCTGCTCATCATTGCGCGAAAAGTATTGCGCGGAGATTTCGAAAGCGGAAGGCGAGGCTTTTTCACCAGCAGGAAAGGGCGCTACGAGATCGTCGAAACCATGGGTCTCTACTGGCACTTCGTCGATCTTGTGTGGGTCTTCATCTTTGCACTTTTCTACCTTTGGTAAGGAAAAACCATGGCGAATATATCTTTGGTAAGTGGAAAAAACATGACACATCTATCTGCCGTACGTGGGAAAAATATGGCGCACAAAGAGGGACAACAACACCCGATTAAGCTTTACCTGGTGGTCTGGGGCTGGCTGTTTGTCCTGAGCACTTGCTCTTATCTCGTCGACTACTTTGGCATCGAGGGATCTCTTAGATGGTTTCTGATCCTGCTGTTCATGATTGTGAAGGCAGGCTTGATCGTCGCTATCTTCATGCACATGGCTTGGGAGCGGCTGGCCTTGATGTATGCCATTCTGGTCCCGCCGGGGGCGGTCTTGCTGTTTGTGGCAATCATGGCGTTCGAGTCGGATTACACGCACTTCACTCGGGTCGCATTCTTCGGAACGGGGGGCGCTAGTGCTCAGACCGAGACCCTCGCGTCTGCAAAGTCAGGACCTGAGACCGAAAACGCCGCCACTCCCCCTGATGCCTTGAAGAAAGAGGCCTCGAAACACGGTCTCGAAGTCTCGAAACCCAAAATAGGGTCCGAAGGCCGCAACGTCCTCCCGGACGGCGCCGCGACGGAGGACGCTGGGAAGACCGCGCCGGCGAGCGGCAATGTGGCAGCCGCCGCCGCGACGGGGGAAGCCGGGAAGACGGCGCCGGTGAGCGCCCCCACGGCCCATAACGATATCGGGGCCGCCGCCAAAGCCGTTGAATCGAAGTTTTATACGCTCAAACCCGGCGATACGCTGTGGAACATCGCCGAAGCCGAATATGGCCGCGGCCATGGCGGCAAATATCATCTGATCTTCGAAGCCAATAAGTCTTTGCTGTCCGATCCCGGCAAGATCCATCCCGGCCAAGTGCTGCGGATTCCGCCGCTTTCGGGCTGAGACACGCTTCGAAGATGGTCTCCACCAACGCATTTTAGCTAAGCTCTAGAGTACCATCGCCGCCTTCATGATTTTGAAATCCGGCGCGCCGGAGCCGAGCACCCTTTTCGCCTCGTGGATGATGCGAATACCGGGATCGGCGTCCTGAGCCGCCGCGTTCAAGAGAGTTTGAAGCGCGTCCCGGTCCGAATGTTCGATCTTGTCGTCGCGGTCTTGTCTTAGGAGGAGTAAATAGTTCTTGAAAACATCCTTCATGGGAAATGACCAGGTTCGCGACTCGCGCGCCGTTTAAAAGCTTGCCAGATCGCCGCTCCGTAACCCGGAGCGCCTTGCGGATATATTTGTGCCCCAACCCGAGTCTATAGCCCACGCGCCGTCTTGGCTTTGGATCGCGGCCGCTTTTTCACCGCAGCCAGGCTTTCAGCCGCCGCATCGCCTCGATGATATCGCCTTCCGGTCCGGCAAAAGACAACCGCACCGCCGATTTGCCGCGGCGCCGGTCGAAATCTAAGCCCGGCGTCATCCCGACCCCGGCCACGTCGAGCAGCTTGGCGCAAAAATCAAGTGAGTCTTCGCTGAAGCGTGAAATATCTGCGTAAAGATAAAACGCGCCATCGGCGGGCAGGAAATCAAACCCCATGCCGGGCAATTCGGAGAGCAGGATTTCGCGGTTTCTCGCATAGCCCACACGCACGGCTTCGAGCTCGTCTCGCGCATCGAAAACAACTTCCGCGCCGATTTGGCTGAGAAATGGGACCGAGATGGACAGACTTTGCTGCAAGCGTTCGATGGGACGGACAAGTTGCTCCGGCAGCACTAGCCAGCCGATGCGCCATCCGCTCATGCAGAAATATTTGGAGAAGGAGTTGGCGACAATAACATTCGCCGAAAATTTTAGCGCCGTTTCCGCCGCCTCGCTATAAGTCAGCCCATGATAAACTTCGTCGGAAATGAACGCGATGCCAAGCCGGTCGCAGGTCGCGCAAACGTCTCGCAAGCCGTCGCGGCGCATCATCGCCCCGGTTGGATTGGCCGGACTCATCAGCAAGATTCCGTCGAGCTTCCGTTTTGAATGCTCGGCCTCGATCATTTCCGCGGTCACAGCAAAGTGATCCGCGCGCGAGGTCTCGATCGTCACCGTTTCGATGCCGAAGGCCTCCAGGACGTTGCGGTACGCCGGATAGCCCGGCGCGGCGATCGCCACGCGCGCGCCGGAGTCGAAAAGGGCGAGGAACGCCAGCGCGAAGCCGCCCGACGAACCATTCGTGACGGCTATTTGTTCGGGCGAGACCACGACGCCGTGGGTATCGCGGTAGTGCCGCGCGATACGCGCGCGCAGGCTCGGGCGGCCGAGCGCCTCGGTATAGCCGACCCGGCGCCCATCGAGCGCGGAGATAGCGGCTTCCCGCGCGGCGCGCGGCGGCGGCGCGCCGGGCTCGCCGATTTCGAGATGCACGATGTCGCGGCCCTCGCGCTCGCGGCGGGTGGCGCTGGCAAGCACATCCAAGGCCATGAAAGGCGCGACGTTGGATCTAAGGGACAGAGGGATCCTCGACAGCGACAGGTCCGCCGTAAACGAGTCTTTTGTCATATTCCCGGTCTTTCCGGCCGCTTCGCGCAAAAATACCGTCGCGTTGGAAAGCTCCTGTAAATTTCCGCGGCCAATAAGACCCCGCCAGCGTTGGTTCGAGCGCCCGGATGTTTCCATATCACCGGCGGTGCACTAAGATGCCGGACTTAATTCAGGAGGATGATTCATGTTATGCCGAAGTCATGCGGATTCGGGCGGTTGCCGTCACGGCGGCTATCGTTGGCCTGGCTTGGCGGCGCTGGCGCTCGCCTTTCTCGCGCTGACTTTCGCTCCAGGGCGTGCGGATAGCTTTTCATCGGGCCAAAAAGCCGAGATAGAGGCGATTATCAAGGATTATTTATTACAGAAACCCGAAATTCTGCGCGAAGCGATCGGCGTGCTTGAAGTGCGCGAGAAAGCCGCCGAGGCAAAGGCGCGCGAAAAAGTCGTCTCGGATCCTTCCGGCGCGCTCTTTAGCGCGGCCAATCAGGCGGTGATCGGCGATCCTGGGGGCAAGATTACTTTGATCGAGTTTTTCGATTATAACTGCGGTTATTGCAAACGCGCCTTGAGCGATCTTGCGCGGCTCATGAAGGATAATCCCGATCTCCGCGTCGTCTTGCGCGATTTTCCGATTCTCTCGCCAGGCTCCGTCGAGGCGGCGAAGATTGCCAATGCGTTTCTCCGTCAATTCCAAGGCGAAAAATTCTGGGAATTTCACCAAAAACTTCTCGGCTCGCGCGGTCCTGTCGGCAAGGCGGAAGCCCTTGCCGTTGCCAGGGATCTCGGGGCCGATATGGACAAATTGGCCAAGGACGCCGCCGCGCCGGGTATCACCTCGGGCATCGAGGAATCCGGCCAACTCGCCAAATCGCTCCAGGTGACCGGCACGCCGACCTATGTCATCGGCGAGGATGTCGTCGTCGGCGCCGTGGGCTACGACGAATTGGAAGCCAAGGTCGCCAATATTAAAAAATGCGGCAAGGCGATCTGTTCCTGAGGTGCCACATGGACGTGATGAGTTTGTTGAAAAAGGTGCCCTGCGGTGATCGGGATCGCGGGTTTGCTCACGTACAGTATGCGCGTGCGAGCGCCCGCCTCTGATTAGGAGCTCGTGAATGCCGTGCAACGCGTGCGCAACACCTTTTTTCTACTCGTGTGCCGCGGCATTAATCATGCTGAGCTTGTGGCTTATCTTCCGGCCCGCGCCACCGGATCACGATGCCGCCCTGCCGGGCGAGCACTCACGTCGCGCTTAGCAGCGTTCGTTTGATGGTCATATGCGCGGCTGGCCCTCCAGCACCCCGGTCGCAGCAAAGGCGACGGTCCGGCGTCCGCGATCAGGGGAGGAGCTGAACCGAGCGGCAATGAACACGTCGTCGCCTTCACAAGCAAGGTGCAAAGTGCGGCAGGAGACGCCCGCCTCGGTTGGGGCGCCGGAATTTCCTTGATACGCTCGAGAAAAACGACCATGGCTTTCTCGAAATCCGTCCGAAGCACATTTATCGAGCTTGGGCCGTCAGTTAGCAGTTGCAAAATATTTTGGTTTATGCTAGCGATTACGATCAAACGTTACTTCTTTCCCAAGTCCACGGCTCGCGCGATCTGGGACAAGCGGCCGTTCGCGCCTGCGCCGGGGCATATGTAAGCGAGGGAATCGTGCAGCCGCGCGCCTTTCGAAATTCGCTGGAACACACCCTCGCGTTCATTCGAGACCTTGATCGCGCCCGCAACCTCGAGGATGTTTCGGCACAGGTGTTGCGTCATGCCGCGCCATTCGGGGCGGAACACGTCCTTAGTAGCACCTTTCCAAGCGTGGGCTCGAATGGGCGGCAACAACTCGGCAATGTTTTGCTGAACCGTTGGCCAGGGGAGTGGTTAACCAGATATGTATCACTGGGGTATGTATTCCGTGATCCGGCCGTCGCCCGCGCTCAATCGGCCGTGACCCCATTCTTTTGGCGTGAGTTAAATCCAATTGTCCGGGACGATCCGGACGGGCGGCGGGTGATGGACGAAGCAGGTGAGTTCAATCTCAAGGAAGGCTTTACGACC
>DATARJ010000233.1:0-1673 GCA_036264205.1 Methylocella sp. | reverse complement strand
TGCCGGAGCTTTGCGAGGTCGAGCGCCCAATTGGCGCCGACATTTGGGAGATTTCGCGCCATTGCGTCGCGCCGGGCCATCGGTCCGGCGGACCTTACGCGAGTCCGGTTGCCAACGCCCTTGGGTCGGGCTTGCTCGAATGGGCCCTTGAGTGCGGTGTTTCAAAGTTCATCATCGAGATCGAACCGATGGGGCTACTCCCCCTGGTCCAGCTTCATTTCCAACCGTTGCCTCTCGGCCTGCCGCACAAGTTCCACGGACGAGAGGTGCTTGCGGTGACGCTCACCTTCGATTGGACAACGCTTGAGCGCTTTCGCGAAATGCGCGGCAACCGACGCCGGGTCCTCGCCGAATCCTTCGAAAGACCAGAGCTGTTGCATGCCTGAGATAGGCGGCGTTTTCCGGCGGGCGGCGGCGCCCGTCGAAGTTTCTATACTAACCATTATCATACGCTTCCGGGGAAAATCCGGGCCGCCGATATGAGCCGGGCCGTTTTTGCGTTATAAAGGCCCGCGTGACGCCATCGAAACGTTCCGGCATACCGGTTTCCGACCGCTACGGCCGAAGCGTGGCGGTTGGAACGACATTCGTGAAAAAAATACCCAACCCGATCGACCGGCACGTCGGCAGCCGCGTCCGCATGCGGCGCGTCATGCTCGGCATGAGCCAGGAAAAATTGGGCGGAGCCTTAGGTCTCACGTTTCAACAGGTCCAAAAATACGAAAAAGGCACGAATAGGATCGGGGCGAGCAGACTCCAGCAGATTTCACGGACGCTCGATGTTCCTCCGGCCTTCTTTTTCGAAGGGGCGCCTTCCTTCGAAGCAATTGCCAATCCCGAACCGGGGCAGATGGGCGTCGCGGAAGATTCAAACGTCCCCTATGTCGCGGATTTTTTAGCGACCGCCGAGGGCCTGCATTTGAACATGGCCTTTGCCCGGATTCACGATCCAAAAATCCGCAAGCGAATCGTCGATCTCGTGTCCTCGCTCGCCGGCGAAGAGCCAGGGCCGGATGCGCGCGGAAACCAAAACCCTGATGAAGATACACCACGATGAATGCGTGTTCGCTTTAACGAACACGAGGGCGCGAATGGCTTGACAAAACGAACGGCTTACCAAAAGCTTTGTCGCGATAATCTTTTCTATCGGAGTTAAGCCTATGGCTCGCGAAGATTACCTGTTTACGAGTGAATCCGTGGCCGAAGGCCATCCAGACAAGGTGTGCGACCGGATTTCCGACGAGATCGTCGACCTTTTCTTCCGCGAAGGCGCGACGGCCGGTTTGGATCCCTATCAGACCCGGGTTGCCTGCGAGACCTTGGCGACGACCAACCGGGTCGTCATCGCGGGCGAAGTACGCGGCGCGGCGATTGGCCAGGATGCGATCGAGGCCGCGGCGCGCGGCGCGATCAAGAACATCGGCTACGAGCAGGACGGTTTCCATTGGCGGACCGCCGAGGTCGAAATCCTGCTCCATGCCCAATCCGCCGACATCGCGCAAGGCGTCGACGCCGCCGGCAACAAGGACGAGGGGGCGGGCGACCAGGGGATCATGTTCGGCTACGCTTGCCGGGAAACGCCCGAATTCATGCCGGCGCCGATTTACTATGCCCACAAAATTCTCGAGGACCTCGCCCGCGAACGCAAGGCCGGCGCTGGCGCCGCCGCCAAG
>DATARJ010000188.1:0-1912 GCA_036264205.1 Methylocella sp. | reverse complement strand
ACCGTCACGCAGGAGGAGCTGGGCGGCGCGATCACGCACACGACGCGCTCGGGCGTCGCCGATCTCGCTTTCGAGAACGATGTCGAAGCGCTGTTGGAATTGCGACGGTTCATCGATTTTCTGCCAAGCTCCAACCGCGCGCCGGCGCCGATGCGGCACGCCGAAGATCCGCGTGACCGCGACGAGCCCTCGCTCGACACGTTGGTGCCGACCAATCCAAACAAGCCCTACGACATGAAGGAGCTGATCGAGAAGGTCGTCGACGAGGGGGATTTTTTCGAACTGCAGCCGAATTTCGCCGCCAACATCCTGATCGGGTTCGCGCGGATGGAAGGCGCGACGATCGGCATCGTCGCCAACCAACCGATGGTCTTGGCCGGCTGTCTCGACATCGACAGCGCCCGCAAGGCGGCGCGCTTCGTGCGGTTTTGCGACTGCTTCAACATTCCGATCGTCACCTTCGTCGATGTACCCGGGTTTCTGCCTGGGACGGCGCAAGAATACGGCGCGATCATCAAACACGGCGCGAAGCTGCTATTCGCGTTTGCCGAGGCGACCGTGCCGAAGGTGACGCTGATCACGCGCAAGGCCTATGGCGGCGCCTATGACGTCATGAGCTCGAAGCACCTGCGCGGCGACGTCAATTTCGCCTGGCCCGCGGCCGAAATCGCGGTCATGGGGCCAAAGGGCGCGGTCGAGATCATCTTCCGCGCCGATCTTGACGACGCCGCCGCAATCGAGGCGCGCACCGAGGAATATCGGGAAAAATTCGCCAACCCGTTCGTCGCCGCCAGCCGCGGTTTTATCGACGACATCATCCGTCCCGCGACGACGCGGCGGCGGCTGTGCCGGGCGCTCACGATGCTGCGCGGCAAGCGGCTCGAAAATCCGTGGAAGAAGCACGACAACATCCCGCTGTGATGAACCAGGGGATGCCCCTCACCCCAGCCCTCTCCCCGCGCGCGGGGAGAGGGAGAGCTGAAGCATGTCCCGTCACCATCCTGGTCCAGCTGTGCATTGCATCGCAGCCGCGTTCACTCGCCCCGTTTACGGGGAGAGGGACAGGGTGAGGGACTTTTAGTGTTTCGCAAGATCCTGATCGCCAATCGCGGCGAGATCGCCTGCCGCATCATCAAAACGGCGCGGCGCATGGGGATCGAGACGGTCGCGGTCTATTCGGAGGCCGATGCCGAGGCCCTGCATGTGCGCGAGGCCGACGAGGCCGTGCCGATCGGGCCGGCGCCCTCGGCCGAGAGCTATTTGCGCATCGACCGCATCGTCGAGGCGTGCCGCAAGACCGGCGCCGAGGCGGTGCATCCCGGCTACGGCTTTTTGTCGGAACGGGCGGAATTCGCGAGGGCGCTCGCCGCGGCCGGGATTGTGTTTATCGGCCCGCCGCCCGAGGCGGTCGCCGCGATGGGCGACAAGATCGAATCTAAGCGCCTGGCGCAGGCGGCCGGCGTATCGACCGTGCCGGGCAATCTCGACGTCATCTCCGACGCCGAACTGGCAGCGAAGATCGCACGCGAGATCGGCTATCCCGTGATGGTCAAGGCATCGGCCGGCGGCGGCGGCAAGGGTATGCGTATCGCCCGCAGCGACGCCGAACTGCGCGACGGCTTTGCCAGTGCGCAGCACGAGGCGAAGGCGAGCTTTGGCGACGAGCGCGTGTTCCTCGAAAAATACATCGAGCACCCGCGCCACATCGAAATCCAGGTGCTTGGCGACGCGCATGGCAACATCGTGCACCTCGGCGAGCGCGAATGTTCGATCCAGCGGCGACATCAGAAGGTCATCGAGGAGGCGCCGAGCCCGTTTATCGACGCTGCGACGCGCGCCGCGATGGGGGCGCAGGCCGTCGCGCTGGCGCGCGCGGTCGGCTATCGGTCGGCCGGCACGGTCGAGTTCATCG
>DATARJ010000143.1:0-2996 GCA_036264205.1 Methylocella sp. | reverse complement strand
GTATCGTCGTGCTCGTTGCTCATAGTGGTCATTTCATTCGCCTCTCCATTTGGAGCGCGCGCGCGGTAATGGAAAGGGCAAGAACGGCCAAGGTTATGAGGAGGGCTCCGGTCCAAGCAAGCTGCTGCCATTCCTTGTAGGGACTGAGCGCGAACTGGAAAATGACGGCGGGCAGGCTCGCCATGGGCGCGTTCAAATTCGTGCTGAAGAACTGATTGTTCAGCGCGGTAAAGAGCAGGGGCGCGGTTTCGCCGCTGATACGGGCAATGGCAAGAAGAACCCCGGTGATGAGACCTGCGCGGGCGGCGCGATAAGCGACCTTGCCGATAACAATGGCGCGCGGCAAACCGAGCGCGCTCGCCGCTTCGCGCAAAGGATCGGGCACCAGCAGGAGCATGTCCTCGGTCGTGCGCACGACGACCGGAACGACGATAACGGCGAGCGACACGGCCCCGGCGAGGGCGGAGAAATGGCCCATTTTCACGACCATGACCTCGTAGACAAAGAGACCAATCACGATTGACGGCGCGCTCAACAAGATATCATTGATGAACCGCACGACAATCGTGATCTTGGAATAGCGGCCGTATTCGGCCATGTAGGTGCCCGCGAGCATGCCTAACGGGGCGCCGAGGGCGACGCCGAGAAAGGTCATGATCAGGCTGCCGACGATCGCGTTCAAAAGACCGCCTTCGGAGCCCGGCGGCGGCGTCATCTGCGTGAAAACAGCAGGCGACATACCGCGAACACCTTCGAACAAGAGCGTCGTCAGGATGATCGCCAGCGAACCCAGGCCAAAGGCCACGGAAATGTAACAAAGACCGAGATAGAACTTGTCGCGACGGCGACGCGTGTCGTAGATCGCCATGCCTTACTGGCCCTCCCGCTGGTGCAGCCGCATCAACAAGTACCGCGATATTGCGAGAATAAAAAATGTGATGACGAAAAGGATCAGGCCGAGTTCGATCAGCGCGGAGGTGTAAAGGTCGCCGACCGCTTCGGTGAATTCATTCGCGATCGTTGCCGAGATGGTCGTGCCTGGCGAAAGCAGAGAAGGGGAGATTCTATGCGCGTTGCCGATCACGAAAGTCACCGCCATGGTCTCGCCGAGCGCCCGGCCGAGGCCCAGCATGACACCGCCGATAAGGCCGACGCGCGTGTAGGGGATCACGACCGATCGAACCACTTCCCAGGTCGTGCAACCGACGCCGTAGGCTGCTTCCTTCAGGACGGCGGGAACGGTTTCGAAGACATCGCGGGAGATCGCGCTGACGATAGGAAGCACCATGATCGCGAGGATGACGCCAGCGGTCAGCACTCCAATGCCATAGGGCGGCCCCGCGAACAGCCCCGAGAGAACCGGCACATTCGCGAAAGCGGCAATGAGGCCCGGCTGGACGTGCTCCTGCAGGAAGGGGGCGAGCACGAAAAGGCCCCAGATTCCGTAGATGATCGAGGGAATCCCGGCCAAGAGCTCGATTGCGATCCCGATCGGCCGGCGCAGCGCATAGGGGCAAAGTTCGGTTAGGAAAATCGCGATGCCGAGCCCGACCGGTACCGCTATCACCATGGCGATGAGCGAGGTAACGATCGTGCCATAGATCGCAGCCATCGCACCGAACTTCTCGGTGACGGGATTCCACATTTCCGTCAAGAGAAAGTTCAGGCCGAACGCCTTGATGGCCGGAAGGGAGCCAACGATCAGCGAGGCGATGACCGCCCCAAGGAGGATCAGAACCGTCCAAGCCGCGGCCAGCGTCAGAAGGCGAAACGCATTGTCGCGAAGCTTGAAACCAATGAGAGCCCTGGCCAGGCGGGCCTCGGCCGATCCCAGTTCGGCGTTATCGATCGCCAAATTGTTGGCCACTGCGTTTTTCTCTGCGGTCTTGCGTCGTGCATCAGCCATACCGGCCAGGCGCAACCAGTGGTCCGGCCATTTGAGGATGCTGAACGGCCGGGCCGGGATGGCGGGGAAGGAAGGCGCCAAGGCCCTCCTGCCCAACCAGGATTCAGTCAACCAGCGGCTTGCCGTCGGCGCCCTTAATTTCTGAGGCCCAGGTCTTCTTGATCAACGCGACAACCGCTCCCGGCAGCGGCACATAATCGAGTTCCTCGGCCATCTTGCCGCCCTTGTCATAGGCCCAGCTGAAGAATTTCAAGGCCTCGGCAGCGGCGGCGGGGTCGTCTGGGGATTTATGCATCAGAATGAAAGTGGCGCCCGCGATCGGCCACGACTTAGGGCCCGGCTGGTCAGTCAGGATCACATAAAAGCCTGGCGCATTCGCCCAATCGGCATTGGCTGCTGCTGCTTGGAAGCTCGCCGCGTTCGGGGCCACGCGTTTGCCGGCCTTGTTGATCATATCGATGAATGTCATCTTGTTCTGTTTGGCATAGGCATATTCGACGTAGCCGATCGCGCCATTCGTTTGCAGGACGTTATTGGCGACGCCTTCGTTGCCTTTGGCGCCAATGCCAGCAGGCCATTCGACGGCCGTATCCGCGCCGACCTTGGACTTCCAATCGGGGCTCACCTTGGAAAGGTAATCGGTCCAGATAAATGTCGTGCCTGACCCATCGGAACGGTGAACGACCACGATTGCCTGCGACGGCAATTTGGCTTTCGGGTTCAACTTCTTGAGCGCGGGATTGTCCCATGTCTTGATTTCGCCGAGAAAAATCTTGGCGAGCGCCGGGCCGTCAAGCACCAATTCGCCGGGCTTGATTCCTTCGAGATTGACGACCGGCACGTCGCCGCCAACTACGGTCGGGAACTGGACCAGTCCCGCCTCCTTAAGCTCCTCGGGCTTGAGCGGCTTATCGGTCGCGCCAAACGTGACCGTCTTGGCCTTGATCTGCTTTATGCCGCCGCCGGACCCGATCGATTGGTAATTCAACCCGTTGCCGGTTTCCTTTTTGTACGCATCCGCCCATTTCGCATAGATTGGATAGGGAAAAGTGGCCCCGGCGCCCGAAATATCGACGGCGCCAGCCGGAAG
>DATARJ010000168.1:0-3760 GCA_036264205.1 Methylocella sp. | reverse complement strand
GGCGCTCGTTCTCGCCGATCCGTCGGCGGTGGAAAATCCATTTTTCCTGCTCGCGCCGCACCAGGCTCTTTTGCCGTTGGTCATCCTTGCCACGGCCGCCACGGTCATCGCGAGCCAGGCCGTCATCACCGGCGCCTTCTCGCTGGCCCGCCAGGCGATTCAGCTCGGACTGTTGCCGAGGATGCTTATCTTGCACACCTCGGAGAGACAGGAAGGCCAGATCTACATTCCGCGCATCAACCGTCTGCTCTTGCTTGGGGTTCTCCTGCTGGTGCTGTTGTTCAAGAGTTCGAGCGCGCTGGCCGCCGCCTATGGCATCGCGGTGACCGGCACGATGGTGGTGACCACCGCGCTCGCGTTCGTGGTCGTATGGAAATGCTGGCATTGGCCGGTTGGGCTCGCGGCGCTGTTCGTGTCCGGATTCCTGGCGATCGATCTCGCTTTTCTTGCCGCCAATCTCACGAAGGTCGTCGATGGCGGCTGGGTGCCGCTTCTGTTCGCGGGCTGCGCGATGGTCGTGATGTGGACCTGGGTTCGCGGCACCGCCCTTCTCGCCCGCAAATTCCGCCGCGATTCGATCCCCGTTCCCGATCTCATCCGGATGCTGGAAAAATCGAAACCGATACGGGTGGCCGGAACCGCGGTTTTCCTGGCGAGTGCGCCCGAGATCGCGCCGTCCGCCTTGCTGCACAATCTCAAACACAACAAGGTCCTGCACGAACGCGTCTGGCTTTTGTCGGTATTGACCGAAAATACGCCCCGTGTTCCAGCCGGCAAGCGCTATCAAATCGAAAAACTTTCCGGCGATTTCACCAGCATCATCTTGCATTATGGCTACATGGAAAGTCCGCGCGTTCCGGCGGCGCTGGCCTCGCTGCGCAAGGCCGGCTTGAAATTCGACATCATGACGACATCGTTCTTTCTCGGCCGCCGGACGATCAAGCCCGCGGCCAATTCGGGCATGCCTCTGTGGCAGGACCGGCTTTTTATCGCGCTGTCGCGGCAAGCGGCGAACGCGACCGACTTCTTTTCGATTCCTTCCGATCGCGTCGTCGAGCTAGGCGCCCAGGTGACGGTCTGATTTTTCGCGCGCGGCATCAGGAGACCGCGCGAAGGTAAGAAAAACTCGCGGTGCCCACTAACCCGATTCAAAGGCGGCCGCGTGCGCTCGAGGTGTCCGATTTGACGATACAATCGTACCAAAAGGTTTCACGTGAACATTTTGATACGATTTCGGCCGAAACCTTACATGGCCTGACTAAATCAGCCGTAGGCCCTTCAGGCTCGCGTGGCCGTGCTTGCCGATGATCAAATGATCGTGCACGGCGACTTTTAGGGGTTTGCCCACCGCGACGATCTGATGGGTGAGGTTAATGTCGTCGGTCGAAGGCTGTGGATCGCCGGACGGATGATTGTGGACAAGGATGATCGCCGAGGCGCCGAGTTCGAGGGCGCGGCGCATGATTTCCCGGGGATAGACCGGGGCATGATCGACCGTGCCGACGCCTTGCACCTCATCGGCGAGCAAATGATTCTTCTTGTCGAGAAAGAGCACGCGAAATTCCTCATGGTCGAGGAAGGCCATCGCCGTCCGGCAATAGTCGACAACGGCGGAAAAACTTGACAGCGACACTCGCTTTTCGATTCCGGATTTGGCGAGACGTTTGGCCGCCGCCTCGATAACCTTTAACTCGACGATCGCGGCGTCGCCCAACCCCTCGATTTCGCGCAGCCGCTCGGGACGCGCCGATACTACTTCGGCAAAGGAGCCGAAGCGGACGATAAGAGCCTTGGCGAGCGGCTTGACGTCGCGCCGCGGCATGGCGCGGAAAAGAATGAGTTCGAGCAGCTCATATTCGCCCAAGGCATCGGCGCCGCCCTTGCGGAACCGGTCGCGCAATCGCTCCCGGTGGCCGAGGTAATGCGGCGGCTCGGCGGTGGGGGCCCTTTCCCCTTTCGTCATGCCCCGTTCAGCCCGGCGCCGTTGTAGGGTGGACGATGCAGACCCTTCGGCGAAAGGGTGAATGCTTCATAGCCGGTCTCGGTCACGCCGATCGAATGTTCGAATTGCGCCGATAAGGAGCGGTCACGGGTCACCGCGGTCCAGCCGTCGGAAAGGATTTTTACGTGCGGACGGCCGAGATTGATCATCGGCTCGATGGTGAATAGCATGCCGGGCTTGAGCAGCACGCCTTCGCCGCGCCGGCCGTAATGGAGAACGTTGGGTTCGTCGTGAAACAGGCGCCCCAGGCCATGGCCGCAAAAATCGCGCACGACGGAACAGCGTTCGGCCTCGGCATATTCCTGGATCGCGGCGCCGATATCGCCGATCGTCGCGCCCGGGCGCACGGCGGCCATGCCGCGCATCAGCGCCTCGTAGGTCACGTCGACGAGGCGCCGCGCCCGGCGGGGAACCTCTCCGACGAGATACATGCGGCTCGAATCGCCGTGCCACTCATCAAGGATCAAGGTCACGTCGATATTGACGATATCGCCCTGCTTGAGCGGTTTGCCGTCGGGTATGCCGTGGCAAACAACATGGTTGATCGAGGTGCAGATCGATTTGCGGTAACCGCGATAGTCGAGCGGCGCCGGGTAGGCGTTATGCGCCATCGCGAAATCGAAGACGAGCGTGTCAAGAGCCTCCGTGGTGGTGCCGGGGCGCACATGTCCGGTCAGAAGGTCGAGCGCTTCGGCGGCAAGCCGTCCGGCCCGGCGCATTCCTGCGAACGCCTCCGGCCCATGCAATTTGATATGGCCGGCCTTGCGGCCCGCGACGTCCACAGAGCTAACAAACGTCATCGTTTCCGGTCTCGCGCGCCTTCCCAGCCTGGCTTATCGGTTTGTCGTCAATTTAAGACATTGGCGCGCCGAGGCAAGGTTGCGTGCAGAGCCGCCCGACGATGCACCTAATAGAGGCCCGGAATTAGCCGTGACGTCCGGGCCCGATAAGCATCGTACTCGGCGCCGAACTCTGTGCGGAGCAGCCTCTCTTCCGCGCCGATACGCGCGAGAAGCGGCGGGATCATGAGCGCCGCGAGCAGCACGCCGACCCCCGAACGAAAAGCGAGGCCCCACCCCAGCGTACCGATGAGCAAACCCAAATAGCTGGGGTGGCGGATGACTCCATAGACGCCGTGGGTGACCAGGGTATGCCCGGGCTGGATGGCGACGAGCCCGCTGAACCGGTGGCCGAGCACAAAGACCGGCCAGAGCCGCAGCGCGCTACCGGCCGTAAAGAGGACGACGCCAATCCAGCGGACGGTATCGCCGTCAATGGTCCAGAACTCCTTTCGATCCGTATAGGCCGGCAAATAGGCGGCGAGCAGCCCGATCAGCGCAAAGGCTGCGATGACCCAGCGGTTGTCGCGATCCTCGCGCACCCCTGGGCTCAGATTTCCGCCGGCGAAGAACGCAACGCCAGCGATGACAAAGAGCGCCACCGCGAGCGCGCTCAGGGCTGGGTGGGAGAAGAAGGCGGCAAACCCTCCCCAGCCGAGGACGGCGAGACCGAAATAGGCGGCGGTGCCGCCCATGATGAATGTCGCTCGAACGATTGATGCGGCCATTGGTGACAGCCTCGATCCGATCAAGGAACTTACGCCTTGGACGCCTTCCGGGCACGGTTAAGGCTTGTTCGGAACGCTGAAAGGAAGTATTAATGTAAAGTAATCCGGCCGTTTTCGAAAATGCTGGAATATTTGGAGGAATGTTTGATGTATAACAATAAATGCCATATCTATATCATTAATAATAAGGG
>DATARJ010000163.1:0-5450 GCA_036264205.1 Methylocella sp. | reverse complement strand
ACGCTGCTCTCCCGCCTTGACGACAAGCGCACGGGAGCGATCGTGGTCGTGATGCAGCGCGTCCACATCGACGATTTGACGGGCTTTCTTTTGGACCAGTCGGACGAATGGGATGTTCTCAGCCTTCCAGCCATCGCCGATTGCGACGAGGCCATTCCCCTTTCGGCTCACCGAACCTATCGCCGCAAATCAGGCGAAGCGCTGTCGCCCGAGCGCGAGCCGCTTGATGTTTTGGAGGCCATGAAACTCCAGATCGGCAGCGACGCGTTCTCCGCTCAATATCAACAATCGCCGGCGCCGCCCGGCGGGGCCATGGTGAAGCGCCACTGGATCAAACGCTATTCGGAACTGCCGCCCTTATCGGACCGCCTGTTCACGCTGCAAAGCTGGGACACGGCCAGCAAGGGCGGCCCGGAGAACGACTGGTCGGTGTGCACGACTTGGATTCTGGCGCGCCACAAGCGGTGGTATCTCGTCGACGTCTGGCGGCGGCGCGTCGATTACCCCACTCTGAAAACAGCCGTGCAGACCCTTGCCAGACAATGGAACGCAAAGCGCGTTTTGGTCGAGGACGCCGGCGCCGGGACCTCCCTCGTTCAGGAGCTGAAAGGGCGGGTCTCGGGGATCATCGCCGTAAGGACGGAAGGGGATAAGGCGAGCCGGATGGCGGTCGCCTCGGCGAAGTTTGAAGTTGGTCAAGACTTGCTACCAGAACGGGCGCCGTGGCTGGCCGATCTCGAAGCCGAACTCTTCGTCTTCCCCTGCAGCCGGCATGATGACCAGTGCAATTCGATCAGCCAGGCGCTCCTCGACAAGAACATCTCGTTCATGACTTGGCTTACGCCCGAAGACTGGGAGCGCCTCATCGCAAAATCCAGAACGACAATGCGAAGATCAGTCCTGCTCTGACCCATTCGAGCGTCCTTGCTGCAGGCTCCGCTGGATCAGGTCGGATCCGACGTCGATATGGATTCAAGACGCCACCGCTTCTCGACGTCCGACCCGTCCGAATTCGCTCTCATAGATATGCGGATGCGATCCGCACTTGGTTCGGTCTTGGTTCGCGCGGGCTCTTCATTTGGCAGTCGCAGCCAGAGTGGTGGCTATAAAGTGATCTATTTCGCTGGTCTGAGTGGCAAAGGAGGTCACCAGTCGGACGAAAACTTCGTCTTCTGCCGGCGGCGGGCATTTGGCGGCGAATTCGCGAAATCTCCAAGGATAGTAGAGCGCTCCGCCCGCTTTCAGCGCCGCGTCGATCTTGCGCGGCAGGATCGCAAAAATTTCATTCACCTCGCAGGGCCAGGGCATCCGGATGCCAGGGACCTTGGCCAAGCCTTGGGCGAGCCGTCTCGCATGGCCATTCGCCCTCGCCGCCAGATCGAGCCAATGGCCGTTCTCAAGGTAGGCGGCCATTTGCGCGCCGAGAAATCGTCCTTTCGATAGGGTATGCCCGCCGCGTTTGCGCTGGTAGGGCAGGCTCGCGGCTTTCAAGCGATCGAAAAATATCACCGCCTCGCAGGCGAGCGCGCCGTTCTTCGTGGCGCCGAACGACAATGCGTCGATCCCTGCCTTCCAGCTCATCTCGGACGCCGTGCACTGCTGGGAAACGAGGGCATTGGCGAAACGAGCCCCGTCCATATGAACCATGAGCCCAGCATCGTGCGCGAGGGCGGTGAGTTCGGCGAGCTCTTTGCAAGTGTAAACCGTCCCGCATTCGGTCGCTTGGGAGAGGGACAAGGCGGCGGGCTGGACCTGCTTTTCCACGCCGCGCGGAAAATCCGCAAGCGCCGCATCGAAATCCGCTGGCGCGATCTTGCCCGCGTGGCCCTCGATGCCGACGAGTTTGGCGCCGCCCGTAAACATTTCCGGTGCGCCGCACTCATCTTCGGTGACGTGGGCTTGAGCGTGGCAGAACATTGCGCCAAATGGCGGCGAAATCGCGCCTAGCGCCAGGGCGTTGGCGGCGGTTCCGGTGGTGACTAGAAAACAGGCGATCTCTCGTTCGAAGACGTGCTGGAGAAGCTGCTTGGCCTTGGCGGTCAAAGGGTCCGTGCCATAGGCCGAAGCCGAACCCTCGTTCGCACAAGCGATCGCGGCAAGAATGGCTTGACTTGCCCCGGCGGTGTTATCGCTCGAAAAATCCATTGTTTTTGAGGCTCGGCGGGACGATTGGGAGGCGCGCCCTCCTATGCTAAAGCGCTTCAGGACGTTCGCGATTTCCAAGTGCATCTTGTCTCGACCGGCATTTCGTGCCCCGCGTGCGCGTTAGGTGGGACTTATAAGGAACCTCCAGTGGTCCCGCCGCGCATTATGGTCCAGCCGCCGTGGGCGACACAAGGAGGAGTTGCGACGGCGGATGCACACCGGCCTGTTCCCGGAACAGGGAAGATCAGTAAGGCAGCGGATTTTGATTCCGCCATGCGGAGGTTCGAATCCTCCCGCCCCAGCCACGAAGCCTCCCGATATCGCCTCGTATTTTTGGTTTCGGTGATCGCTGGAATACCCCGTTGCCACCAACGGCTTGGGCGCTCTCCGCGCGCTCGACGCCCGCGCTGAAACTCATGCGTAAGTTGCTGAAGAAATACGGCTTTGTCCCAGACAAGCTCGTTACAGATGACCTGCGGTCCTATAGGGCCGCAGTCCATGATCTGGGGATTTGGAACCGCCACGAGCGCGGTCGATGGCGCAACAACCGAGCCGAGAACTCGCATCAACCGACCCGACGACGAGAACACAAGATGCAGGGCTTCAAGAGCCCGGGTTCAGCCCAAAGATTTCTCTCAACTCACGCAGCTGCTTACAACAACTTCAACGTTCAACGCCATCTCATTTCAGCTAGGACCCACCGAGTCTTTCGCGCGTCGGCGATGAACATGTGGCGCGCCTCGAGGATCATACCGGCGGGGGCTTGGCGCTTCGTGAGCCGGCGCAAGGCCAATTGCTATCGCTTGCGCCGGCCTTCGAAGGTCAGTCGTCTATCGGCAAACCCGATATGCCTGTCCCCATTGATCGTATTGCATCCAACACTCGGGCTGGGCGTAGGAGGGATAGGCGAGTGCGCTGCCGATTAGTGCCCCGGCGATACCAAGGCCAACAGCCGGTCCCCAGCCGTATCCACCGCCATGATGGCCGTGCCAGCCATGATGGCCGCCATGCCATGGATGCGCGAGTGCTGGGGATGCAGCGAGAGCTATTGAGGCCGCGAGAGATAGAATCAATTTTCTAGAGAAGTAATTGGTCTTCATTTTTGGTTTCCTTTTTTGAAGCGTCTTTGAAGCCTGGCGCTTCGTGACACCGCCTTAGGCGTGTGCGACTTGTATTAACATTGCAAAAACCTATTCAATAAAACACATGTTCTTTGCTTCTTTCTATGTGATCGGCGAGGCTGCCTCTTCGTGGCGCTCAACCAAAGCCTCAAACTTGTCGCCCGGCAACGCCGCGAATTTCCGCGCTTGGTGGGCGAGGTTCTTGTCGACACAAATCTCGGCGAGGGTGATAGCCCAGGTTTTTTGATAACCCGGTTTTTGTGGTTCGACCGGCTTCCGATAGCCCGACAGCATGCTGCAGATTGCAGAAATGGAACTTTAATTTCAGTAGTGATCTCTTTCGATTGCAAAACCGGAACTTTAAGCAGCGCTTGCCAGACGTGCCGAGACAACATCGACACTAAACCGCCGTAAATGCCCATAAAATCGCTGGTTCGCGCAAGCAGAGACCTCTTTGGGTTGCCTTTCGATAGCGGTCTTTGCGGACTTCGATGCCACCCCACTGAATGCCACACAAAGCGCGCCTCATTGGAGTAGGAATCATGTCAACCGTTGGAAATGGACTCGCCGCAAACCAGGACTATTTAAAATCGCAATTTTCAACGCGGCCGCGCAATCCCACCGCGACGGCCATTGATGCGATTGCTTCGCCTGCTACTGGAAAGATCGCATCCGGCGCAAACCCGATGAACGATTCGACGGTCACTTCAAACGGAACTGTCGTGACGTTTGCGGCGAGCCCAAGCGCCAGACAGGTGCAAATCGGCAGCACGCTTGCCGCGACGCTGCAAAATCTTCTAGCGGCGCTGGAAGACTTCATGGACGCGAATATCAAGCTCATGGAACACTTCGCCAACGCAAGCAATCTTTACGTCGAGGCGATTGCGGAAGGCGCGGCGAAGAGTGCTCTCACAATCGCCGCCAGCAAATCGCCTGCGTCAGGCGGAACCACATCCGGCGCTGCGTCGTAGCGCGCATCAATCGTCGTGAGCTTGGCGAGATCAGCGATCAGTGCATGGATGTTAGCTGTGGCAGCCTGCTCCCCTTCATGATGGCGAAGCTTGCCGTATATAGAACGCTAGGACCGTTAGGGGTAAAGCCCCACGAGGGCTAACAGCGCGCTGTTTTCAGCTTGCCGCTCGGCGCGCCTGTAGGGTTGATCCTATCTGTCGATCGGCGGCCTTAGCGCGGGTCTTGTGTTCGGCGCCTCAGAAACGCATTTGGTCGGTCGTGTCAGCAACATCCGTAGCGCATCGGACGTCGCTGGGGTCTATGGGGCCGCCGGTGCTGGTATCGCAGTTGGGCCGGGAGTTGGCGCGATCGTGCTGTCTAGCGAAAAGGGCGCCGTTTTGTCGTTGAGCGGACGGCAGGTCGGATTGATCGCCAATGTCGACCTGAGCGGGCTGGCAATTTCGCTTCGCTGAACCCGGACGCCGGACGAACAGACCCTGTCCTCTGCTCGCCGTCATACTGATGCGTGGCAGGACCAACACCGCCGCCACGCCCTTATGCAAGCCGCCGCCGCCCCGACTATTCCGGCGACCACCGAAACCAAAAAAAACGAGGCGATATCGGGAGGATTCGTGGCTGGGGGACCTGGATTCGAACCAAGATTGACGGAGTCAGAGTCCGCTATGTCCGTCGTCAGGGCTTTGGGCTTCAACGCGGAGCACCTTTGACGAATCCTTGCGAAATACGCCGCCCATTTTAATGAGGTGCGAACGCATGTTTCGCTCGGAAAGGACGCGCCCTGCGCACGCCCGATCGAGCGGTTTGGAGGCAAGGGGAAGCGCCTCGTCATCGAGAATGGCGCCGAGGCTGAAGTCAGCGCAGGCCTCGCCGCCATGATCGGCGAAGCGGAGCCAAGGGCAGGGCTAAGAGGAACGCGAGTTATAACCGCTTTCGTAGTCGTTTTGGTCTGTGAGCACCGGCGTAAGCCGTTGATTTTGCAACAGACGGTCGGCGAAATTCGGCAACGCCCGACGGTGAGCTCCATTGCAGCAATCTAAAGTGACAGGCTGAGTTGGGGCTCGCTTTCTGGCTGCTGCTCCCCAAGCGAAGACAAGGTTACGTCGAGAAGGCGGATGCCTTTCGAGACGGGAAACAGAGGCTGCAGCAGCGCATAGCCGAGCTGCTCGATTTCAGCGCACGTTGCAATGGTGGCCTGACCCGTCCGACTTCGCG